>VGWZ01000034.1 GCA_016873595.1 Nitrospira sp. | reverse complement strand
TATGAAGGTTCATCGCTTGACCCGCTTGAGATATTTATAAAAGGCAGGATGACGGATGTCATAGGTGCTGTCAGAAACCATTTTGGTAAGGTACTCGCAAGCTTCAGGGAGATACCCGTGGTATGTTTCGAGAAGGTAAAACAGTTAGGCAAAGAGCTCAAAGAGAAGGGCATTAGTGGTATCTTACTCATAGGAAATCCAAACCAGCCCCTTCTTGAGATGCCAGTTGGTATAGACAAGGCAGGCTTTGTCGTTGTTGGAGGTCTTAACCCTATAGCTGCACTTGAAGAGGCTGGCATACCAACTGTGAGTAAGGCGATGTCAACCCTTTACAGGTTCTCTGACCTGATAAAATTTAAGGAAGTTTTCCATAATCCGTAATGAAAAATCGAAAAGGCTTGTTTCCTCGTCATGCTGAACTTGTTTCAGCATCTCTTAACAATGATTATTTTGAGACCCTGAAACGAGTTCAGGGTGACATTACACATTATGGGCTTTTATAAAGTTCTTGACGAAATGTCAGGATATAGGGCTAAAATACTCAATAACAAATTATGTTTCCAATTCACAGGCCAAGAAGATTAAGAAAGAATGAGACTATCAGAAAGATGGTGAGAGAAACTTCTATTTCTCCTGATGATTTTATCTATCCTCTTTTTGTTACCTATGGCAGAGGTGTAAAAAAAGAGATTTCATCAATGCCGGGATGCTTTCAGGAATCTGTTGATAAGATAGTCAAACATGCAAAGGAATTATATTCCCTTGGTATCCCTTCCGTCATACTCTTCGGGATTCCTGAACATAAAGATAAAATTGGCTCGAGTGCATACGATGAGCATGGAGTTGTTCAGAATGCGATCAGAGCTATTAAAGACAAGGTTCCAGAACTGTATGTAATCACTGATGTATGCCTGTGTGAGTATACAAGCCATGGCCACTGCGGGGTCATAAAAAATGGCACAGTTCAAAACGACCCAACTCTTGAACTATTGTCAAAAGAGGCTGTCTCTCATGCAAAGGCAGGTGCAGATATGGTTGCACCATCAGACATGATGGATGGAAGGGTTAAGGCAATCCGACTTGCACTTGATAAAGAAGGATTCTCTGAGATACCCATTATGTCTTATGCTACAAAATATGCATCAGCATTCTACAGCCCTTTTAGGGAAGCTGCTGAGTCAACCCCGCAATTCGGTGACAGGCGTTCATACCAGATGGACCCTGCAAACAGAAAAGAAGCTCTAAGAGAGATCTCGCTTGATATCGAAGAAGGGGCAGACATAATTATGGTGAAACCTGCACTCGCATACCTTGACATTGTCTCTGATGCAAAAGATACGTTTAATGTACCTATTGCTGCCTATAATGTAAGCGGAGAATATTCCCTTGTAAAGGCTGCCGGAAAGCTTGGCTGGATTGACGAACAGCGTGTGATGATGGAAATACTTACCTCGATCAAGCGCGCAGGCGCTGATTTAATCCTTACCTACTTTGCAAAAGATGCAGCGAAGCTTTTGAATAAACCCCGTTAGAAAGGGAGGGGCTTTAACCCAGCCGTCAATTAAGGAATGAACCCCGTAAGATGTTTACTATCCAACGGGGTAAATGGCGGGGCTTTCTAACGGGGTAAATAGTTCGTCTATACAATATCCACCAGTGTAACGTCAACTATCAGGTCTTTTCCGGCAAGCGGATGATTACAATCCATGGTAAATGACGTCTCTGATACGCCAATCACAGTTACATTCACTGGCTTGCCATCAGCCCTATACATCTGTATTTGCTGGCCTATACTTGGATTGAAGCCTTCCGGCGCCCTTGTCCTATCGAACTCAAATATCCTCTCTTCCAAACGGGGGCCATATGCCTCATCCATCGGTATCATAATTGTCTTTGACTCACCAGGGCTCATACCGACAACACCCTGTTCCATTACAGGAAAATATTTACCTTCTCCAATTTTAAATTCCATAGGCCCGCTGTTTTCTGAGGAATCAAATACAGTACCGTCATCAAATTTGCCTATATAATGAATCTTTACGGTATCCCCTTCTTTTACTTCTGACATTTTTACCCCTTTCATTTTTAATATATATGCTTTAACTATTATACAACCTTTTGTGTTAAATTAAAATTCATTAATATAATAGTGTCGTTGCAAAATGATAATGTCATAGTTATCTACAAAATGAAAATGTCATATATAGGGGGGTATAGTTAGATATGGATCGCATCAAGAAAAAGGCTTTATGGCGATTTGGTAAAACCGGTTTTTTAAGTTTACTCCCAAAACTCATATTTTCAGTCAACATAGACCTTCTAAGGAGAGAGCAGAGATTTCTTTTAGGAGGTCTCAATGGGGCAGAAAAGATTTCTATGGTTGGGATGATGCTTCAGCATGATACCTCTGAGCACGATTGGCTTGAGGGCAGAGGACCAGAGAATAAACTCATAGCATCAATAGATGATGCAAACAATGAAGTTCACTGTTAGTCCTGCAAAGAAAGGTTCTGCTTATAGAAAACTTCCTTCAGGGATTAACCTTGATTCAATATGTTGCATAAAAGAATGCATTGACAGTGTCGCGTCTTGAATCTTGACTTTTAAATAGAGATGCCCGCAAAGGCAGATAACAGCGGTACAAATGGGATACTCTCAAATCCCGAAGTTTCGGTACTTCTCAAGCATTCGAATCGTTACAGTAACACCAGATTATCCCTGTGTATTACTTCATCAGAGTACTTATACCCAAGTATCTTTTCGACTTCTGAGGTCTTCTTCCCTTTAATCTTTTCAATCTCTGAAAATGAATAGTTCGTCAGACCTTTTGCAATACGGTTCCGTTTAGAGTCAAGACAGTAGACTGCATCGCCAATACCAAAATTACCTTCAACAAAGGTGATACCTGAAGGGAGGAGGCTTTTGCCGCCATGGATGAGAGCTTTTACTGCTCCGTCATCAACGACAATGCTTCCCTTAGCCCGACTGCTGTATGCAATCCATCCCTTTTTGAGAGACAGTTTTTCTTCTTTTGGTTTAAATAAAGTACCACTGTGTTTTCCTTTCATAAGTGAGCACAGAATACCATCCTTTCTCCCGGTGACGATATGGACTGTGATGCCATGATTCACTGCTTTCTTTGCAGCGAGGAGTTTTGAATACATACCACCTGTCCCCACAATGCTCCCCGCACCTTGAGCCTTTGCCTCAAGCTCAGGTGTTATCTCTTCAACATATTCAATAAGCTTTGTATCTGAAGAATATCTTGGATCCTCAGTATAGAGCCCCTCAACATCCGAAAGTATTATGAGCCTTTCTGCCTCAACAATACTCGCAACAAGAGCTGCGAGGTGGTCATTGTCACCAAATTTAATCTCATCTGTTGCAACGGTATCGTTCTCATTAACAATGGGAATAACCCCATAAGAGAGAAGTGTCGTGAGGGTGTTTTTTGAGTTTATATACCTCATCCTGTCAGAGAAGTCATCTCTTGTGAGAAGCACCTGTGCAACCTTTTTATCAAATTCACTGAAACTTTTTTCATATGCCCACATGAGACTTGACTGTCCGATTGCTGCTGATGCCTGTTTCAGCTTTACATCTTTCGGTTTCTCTTTAAGACCGAGCTTCTTCATGCCTGCGGCAATAGCGCCTGAGGAAACGACAACTACCTCAAATCCGAGTTTTGTGAGTCCAGCGATATCCTTGGCGATTGAATGAATACGTCTGGTATCGAGGCCTTCTCTGGCATCAGTGAGTATGTTACTTCCTATCTTTACTACAAGTCTTTTCATTCTACTCCACCCGCTCTTTGCTCTTTTTTTTCCACTTTGAGTGCGAGATAAGGGACCAATTTTTTTACCCCTTGTCCTGTAAGTGCAGATACTGTAAAGAAATCAATGCTATTAATTTTACAGTATTGTTCAAGGCTGTCAAGTCTCTTTTTGTCAGCAACATCTATCTTTGTTGCAGCAACAATCTGGTATTTCTCAAGGAGTGCAGAGCTGTATAATCTGAGTTCTCTGTTTATCTTCTCAAAATTGTCTATAGGGTCTCCCTCGGCCATGTATGAGACATCAATTAAATGCACGAGCACTGATGTACGTTCAACATGCCTGAGAAACTGGTAGCCAAGTCCTGCGCCTTTATGGGCTCCCTCAATTAACCCGGGTATGTCTGCAACAACAAAGCTTTTGAAATTACTGAGCTTTACCACTCCCAGGGTAGGAACAAGCGTCGTAAAAGGATAGTCAGCTATCTTTGGCTTGGCAGAAGTAATAACTGATATAAGTGTTGATTTTCCTGCATTCGGAAGTCCGATTAATCCGACATCTGCAAGGAGTTTTAATTCGAGTACCAACCACCTCTCCTCACCCCCTTCTCCAGGCTGTGCAAACCTTGGAGCCTGTCTGACAGGTGTAGCAAAATGTGCGTTTCCCAGTCCACCCCTTCCCCCTCTTGCAACAACTTGATACTTCCCTTCAGAATCAAAGTCTACAATTATCTCTCCGCTCTCTCCATCTTTAATCACAGTACCGACTGGAACATTTATTATCATATCTTCCCCATCTTTACCGTGCATATTTTTACCCTTACCGTGTTCCCCACGCCTTGCTTTATACTCTCGCTTGTATTTGAAATCTAACAGCGTGTTTAATTCACGTGTTGATTTAATAATTACATGCCCCCCCCTTCCTCCATCACCACCGTTAGGGCCACCTCTTGCTACATACTTCTCCCTTCTGAAGCTCACGCATCCCCTTCCACCATCTCCAGCCTTTACATATATCTTTACATAATCAACGAACTGCATGATGCCTTAGTTTACATCACTCATATACTCTAAAGAAACAGATAGGACATAGTAATTAAGCGGATTATTAATCCCCCCTTCCCCCCTTTACTAAAGGGGGGTGAGAGGGGGATTACATGATCACTTGTATTACTTCTAAAACAAAAAAGGCGGGCCAAAAGCCCGCCTTTTAATTGCATATGAAATGTCTGCTTATTGCATAACCGGATGAACGCTTATCTGTAGGCGTGTCCTGTCTTTCCTCTCAAAGTTCACTACTCCATCGATCTTTGCAAAAAGAGTGTCATCCGAGCCCTTGCCAACATTCATCCCTGGATGAAATTTTGTCCCCCTTTGCTTCACGAGTATATTCCCTGCACAGACTAACTGTCCACCGAACCTCTTTACTCCAAGGCGTTTTGATTCGCTGTCACGGCCATTTCTTGAGCTTCCTACACCTTTTTTATGTGCCATGTGTATCCTCCAAAACTATCTCTTTAATCTTTAAAGATGTATAAGATTGCCTATGTCCTCTTAGTTTTCTGTATACTTTCCGCGGTTTCTGTTTGAATACAAGTACCTTTTTTGCTTTCCCTGTATTTTCTACTGATGCAATAACCTTAACACCGCTCACATAAGGAGAACCATATATGCTTTTATTTTCTCTGGCAACCATGAGTACCTTATCAAGGGTTATCTCTGACCCGCTCTCTAAAGAAAGCTTTTCTACCTTTATCGTATCACCAGGAGAGACCTTATATTGTTTCCCTCCATTTTCAACAATTGCGTACATTATTCCTCCAAAAATAGTATAACACGATTTATTTTTAAAAACAATACATTATTCTTCTTCAAGGGTATCAATGAAACTCTTCAATATTTCTTTGTCTTTATCCGACATTTCTATAAATTCTATCCCTATTTCATACTTATCAACATCTTCCGAAATAATTTTTATACAATTAGAAACTTTGCCTATAATATTTACTCTATTTTCATTAACTAAAAATTCCATTTCATACTTTACGTTAAATTCAAATTGACTTTCAGTTTCAACCAGCATTCCTGAAAGACTTATATTTTTGACTTCATATTTACACGGTAAATCAATCTTTACATCCTCTGATGAAGCAATCTTAACTCTTATTCCCCCGAATCTCTTTTCGTATATATTAATTCTATTCTCCTCAATAAATTTACGGAGCATGTTTGCTTTTCCATTCAGGATGTTCGTAAATCTTATTCCAGCCTTATATACAGGTATGATCTCTCCTGAGTCCCTTTTTTCTGTTTGGCTGAGTAGCGACCAGACTACAAGTCCCTTTAAGTGTATAAAGGAATCTTTATATTTAACCTTAAAAGAATACTCTCTATTCAATTCAAGCCTTTTTTTGGTTTCGATCGCAGCTCCGTCGATACTGATATTAATAATATTCAGGTCTGAGGGATAGAGTACATTACCCAGGATTCCGTTAACAAAATATCTTTTATGTCTTCTCTTATTTTCTTTTGGCATTTAAATTCCTTACATTATATATAATTGATGTTTATCTCATTATAATGCCTGCGTAGCCAACCACATGGTCGTAGTCACCACTTACCTCTGCAGATGTAGCATACCGAACAAGCCTTGCAGACTGAGCGCCGAGTGCTTTTGCTGCAAACAAGGCTGTTGTGGTAGGAAGATACCCACACATGGATATCCTTTCTTTCTTTACTATTTCATAAAGTCCTTCCGGGTCAAGGGCTAAAATTTTATCTATCGCTTTCTTGTCTTTCTGTCTTGCAACATCATCAGTCACATAATGGCTCATATCAGAGCTTGCCACGATCACAACAGAATAGCCTACATCCTTTACTGCCTTTGCAATGCCCTCTCCAAGTAGTCTGCATTCTTCAACAGATGCTGAAAGCATCACGATAGGTACAATTTTTATTTTTTTTGAAAAATATGCAATAAAGGGAAGCTGTACCTCCAGTGAATGTTCAAACATATGTGCCTGTGTGTCTTTCGTGACAATAGATACATTCATGGCAATCTTATATGAAACCTTTTCGTCAACAGGGAAAACCCCGGTCGGTATCTCCCATTCACCTGATTCCATCAGAGATATCTGTGTACCAAGACCTGTATGATTTGGACCTATGAGTACAAATGTCTCCGGAAAGTCTATTGAAGAATATACAGCTCCTGCGACAGGTCCTGAGTATACTAAACCAGCATGAGGAGACACGAGAGCGATCGCTTTTTCTTTTCGTGCATCTTTCTTTATATACCTCTCAACCTGCTCAGTTAACTTCGAGGCATTACCATAATAAAACTGTCCTGCGACAGCCGGGGACCTTTTCAAAATACCTCCTCCTCACTATCTTGATATCCTCTGTCAGTCCTATTCAGAAATCGTGTACAGTTTGAAATAAATGTTAAATTAACTATACCCGTCGGTCCGTTTCTCTGCTTTGCAACAATGACCTCTGCTTCTCCTTTTTTTGCTTCTCTGTTATAAATCTCATCCCTGTAAAGAAAGAGTATTACATCTGCATCCTGCTCTATTGCACCTGACTCTCGAAGATCCGCTAAAATAGGTTTTGGGGGTCTCCGCTGTTCAACACTCCTGTTGAGCTGGCTCACTGCGACAACAGGCACATTTAATTCCTTTGCAAGGGCTTTCAGTGACCGGGAAATATCGGATATTTCCTGTTCACGCCTTTCAAAACTTCCCTTTCCTTTCATTAACTGAAGATAATCTACTATCACAAGGCTTAGTCCATGTTCCATTTTTAATCTTCTTGCCTTTGCCCTCAACTCAAGAACAGTAATAGCTGATGAGTCATCAATAAAGATCGGTGCACCGGTAAGGTTACTCGCTGCACTTGTCAATTTATGCCAGTCTTCCTTTTTTATAAATCCTTTCCTGATACTATTTGAATTCACCATTGCCTCTGAACATAACATCCTGAATGCGAGTTGCTCTTTTGCCATCTCAAGACTAAATATCGCAACAGGCTCTTTCACTTCAAGGCCAACATATTGGGCAATATTAAGGGCAAGTGCTGTTTTCCCCATTGAAGGCCTTCCGCCAACAACAACAAGGTCGCCTTTCTGAAATCCAGTTGTTAAATCATCAAGGTCTCTAAAGCCTGAAGGGATGCCTGTGATCACTTCTTTTTTATCATAGAGATGTTCGATCATTTCAAAACTGCTTTTTATCACCTCTTTTAATGTAACAAATGAAGCTTTAATCCTCTTGTCTGAAACATCAAAGATAGACTTCTCTGCATAGTCCACAAGTTCCTCTGCTTCAAAATTGTCTTCGTATACTCTGCTCGCAATCTCATTTGCTGACCTGAGAAGTCCTCTCAGAAGGGATCTCTCCCTCACTATTTTTGAATGATATTTTATATTTGCTGCAGTTGGTATCATGTTCACTAAAGAGGAGAGATAAGAAACTCCTCCGACAGCGTCTATTTCTTCACGCCTTTTCAGGCAATCTGTAATTGTGATAAGGTCAATCGGCTCGTTCTTTTCAAAAAGTTCTACCATCGCATTAAATATCGTTCTATGTGATTGCCTATAGAAATCATCAATGTCAATAATCTCCAGTGCCCTCGGGAGTGCATCATTATCTATAAGTATTGCACCCAGGATAGACTGTTCTGCCTCAATGTTCTGGGGAGGCAGTTTATCTAATTTTACATCAATATCCTTCATTCCTGAATAACCTGAACAGTAAGCTGCGTTGATACATCGTGATGGAACTTTACATTGACAGAATAGGAGCCAAGCCTTTTTATCGGCTCGTCAAGTAATATTTTCTTTTTGTCAATCTCAATCCCTTCACTGCGAAGTGCCTCAGCAATATCCATAGTTGTGACAGACCCGAATAGTTTTTCTTCATCACCAGCTTTTGCTTTAATCACAAGCGTCATTTCTGATATTCTGGATGCAAGGTCCTGAGCTGAATTCTTAAGCTTTTTTGCCTTATCCTGCATAATCCTTTTTTCATGCTCCAGGGATTTTATATTTTTCGTATTAGCCTCAATAGCAAGGCCTCTCGGTATCAAATAATTTCTTGCATAACCATCAGCTACATTAACAATATCCCCCATCTTTCCGACTTTCTTCACATCATCCTTCAGTATTACGTTCACACAAAATCTCCTTTCAAAAGAAATCTCAGCAGAATTTTAACAATAGTATACCATAGACGTAAATTATGTAAAAAGCAGCCGCCAAGGCCTGAAAATTAATAAATCTTAAACGGAACAGGTATAAATGTAATGACAAATATGACAAGTGCAAGCCATCCAAAAAATATTCTCCTATGGTCTAACGGAACCTCCCAGTAAAGAATGGGCGGATGTCTTAATCCGAGAATCAATAACAAAATCGCCCAAAGAGCCCATCCTTCCCACAACAACAGACCAAGGAGCACCATCACAAGCACAAGTCCATGCGAAAGATAGACATATTTCTCGCCTAAAATCGCATAGGCAATATGTCCGCCATCGAGCTGTCCAACAGGTATAAGATTCATGAATGTTATAAAAAAACCTATCCATCCTGCAAAGGCAATCGGATGAAGGAGGATATCCTGAGAGCCGGGATGATAATCAAGTATTACTCTTGAAAGGAGTGTAAAGAGTAGAGAATCTCCGAGATGAATGGATTCTTCCATCTGTTTAAGTGGGACGACCTTAGAAAAGGATAGCCCTACAATTGATACGATAACTGAAATGATAAAGCCTGCTATAGGGCCTGAAGCACCGATGTCTACAAGGGCTCTCCTTGTAACAATAGGGGATTTCATTTTGATAACTGCTCCGAATGTACCGATAATTGTAGGAGCAGGTATAAAAAATGGAAGGGTAGCCTTTACATTGTATCTCTTCGAGGTAAAGTAATGTGCCAATTCATGGCTCAAGAGAATTGCCATGAGAGTCAATGCGAATGGAAGACCTTTGTAAATCTTTTCCGGTTCTTTCAGTATATGTACTCCAGTCTGCACTGCACCAGCAAGGAGTGTAGTAAAAAACGTGAGAATAAAGAGAACGACAGGTAAAAGCAACCCCTTTCTTCGTATAGCTCTACTCATTATTTATTAAAAGACGCTGAATTTGAGATACTTCTTTGGATGTTCCCTGATATCCTTGATGAGTTCTTTGAACTCTGTTATAGAACCTTTAAGCTCTCCTAAGGTATCCCTCACTTCTTTTGAAAGCTCTCTGTCTCTGACCAGACTTCCTGCCACACCTTCACCTGAGTCTATTCTCTCTAAAATTGAAGAGAGTTGTTTTGATGCTTTATTAAGATTGTCATATAACTCTGGATCTTCAGCAAGTTTCTTCAGGGTACCTGAACCCTCTTTTATTTTCCTGGTGAATTCTTCCATTGATGACGCAGTACTTAACAATTTGTTGTAGAGAGCAGGGTCTTCAATAAGCTTCTTCATGGTGCCCTGTGATTCCTTAATGTCTCTTAACAGTTCAGACATTGTTTTTGTAGCCTCTTGCACATTGTTATAGAGTGCAGGGTCTGTGAGGAACTTCGCAATCGTTCCTTCACTCTTATCTAATTTATCTATAAAGTTTTCGAGCTTTTTCATAAAATCAGTAATCTTTCCGAGAGATACTAAACTGGCATTGACGATATCGTGTATTTCAAGTTGTGTCGCTCCCTCTAACACATCTCCAGGTTTGACTATCTCAGCTTGAGGAGATCCATTACTGAGATCAACGTATTTATCACCTAAAAGTCCCATGGTGAGAACACTGGCTTTTGAGTCTTTTTTGATGAATTTTGCTGCATTACTATTAATAAACATCGTGACTAACGTACCATATTCGGTGTGGAGGTCAATGCTTTTCACAGAACCTACCTCAATTCCAGAAATCCATACCGGAGAACCCTTCCTTAACCCTCTTACATCCTTAATCTGTGCCTTTATCTGTACCTTTGGAGAAAATAAATCCTCTATGTTTCCTGCAAAAAATACAGTAATAAACAGTGCAATCAGTGCAAGAGTTATCACAAGGCTCACCTTGAGTTTCGACCATGTAAGCTGTTTTTTCATGTCAAACATTTCAGCCTCCTGATTTATTTGCTTTACCGCTAAAACTTACTTCATTTAAATATATCTGAATGTCAGGAACGGTTGAGTGTACAAGTTCCTCCTTGTCACCATCAAATAGTATTATGCCATCTTTCAGGAACATAAACCGCTCTGCTATTTTTACTGCATCAAAAATTTTATGGGTAACGAGAATAAGACCCCTGCCATTTTTACTTAAGTCGAGGATAAGTTTGCATATGATATCCGCATTGACCGGGTCAAGACCTGTTGTCGCTTCATCATAGAGAAACATCTTTGGCTTACACGCTGCCAGTGAACGTGCAATCGCAACTCTCCTGTGCATTCCGCCGCTCAATTCATCAGGCATGAGTTCTATTGCTTGCTCCACACCTACAATCCTGAGCAATTCTCTTACTTTATGGTCTATCTCGTCTTCAGAGAGCTTTGAATATTCCCTCAAACAAAATGCAACATTCTCCTTCACATTCAGAGAATCAAACAGTGCACCCTCCTGAAAAACAATGCTGAATTTCATCCTTACTTCTCTCAACTCGTCTTCTGTTTTATTCGTAATATCTTCACCATCAATGATTATTTTTCCGGCATCAGGTCTTATCAACCCGAGTATCAGTTTCAATATGGTAGTTTTTCCCTCCCCGCTTTCTCCGAGGATGGCTATTCTTTCGTTTTCACCGACGGTGAAACTTATGTCTTTGAGCACATGATGTATCCCGTAGGAAAACCAGACCTTGTCAAATACAATCATACCGAGAACCCCAATACATAAAGCAATATCCGTGTAAGGATAAAGTCAGAAACGATGATCATGACAATTGATACCACCACAGCCCTTGTCGTTGACTTTCGAAGACCTTTTGAGCCACCTTTTGTAGAGAGCCCCATATAACAACTTATGCACGCTATCAGATAACCAAAGATAAAAGGCTTCACAGAACCTGCAAACACATTTTCAAAGGTTAACACATCACGGATAGAACTCCAGTAAAAAGTGCCACTTTGATGGCTCACAAATACCGCAATGTAATATCCGCCACAAAGGGAAACAACATCGCCTATAATGGTAAGTACCGGGAGCATGATTATGGAACTCAGTATCCTTGGTGTCACAAGCTTTTTCAACGGGTCTACACCAAAAACCCTCAGAGAATCTATTTGATGTCCGAGAATCATGGAACCCAATTCAGATGCTATCCCTGAACCAACTCGTCCTGCGTAGACGAGTGCAGCAGTTACAGGGCCTATTTCCCTGATAATGGAGATGCCGACAACCTTCCCTGTGTACATCTTAAGCCCAAGACTTGAAAGCTCAGCAGAGAGCTGAAGTGAAAGAGCCATCCCGGTAAAAATAGAAACAAGAAAGATGATGACAAACGAACCCGCACCTGCATAGTCCATCTGCTCAATCATATCTTTCAAATAAAATGGTTTCTTCACCGCGACTAAAAGCCCGCGGGCAGAAAGCAGATAGAAATCCTGAAGCTCACTTATAAGTTCTTTTATTTTCATGGTCTCACAAGTTCGATCACTGTCACCTCAGGAGGTGACAGAAAACGAATAGGAGGACCCCATGTACCTGAACCTCGGGATACATAAAGATATGAATTATCAAGAAGCCTTAACTTTCCTGAATCAGTATACCGGTAATACAAACGTGTGATAAGACTGAAAGGGAAGATCTGTCCTTTATGCACATGTCCTGAAAGCTGTAAATCAAAAAGTCCAAGAGCATCTTTATCCACAATAGGTCTGTGTTTGAGCAATAAGGTAAACTTTCCACCTGCATGCTCAGAGAGCAACTCCTTCTCTGAGACATCTTTAAAAAGGTTATATCCCTTTCCAACCGGGTCATCCACACCAACAATAGTAATTATATCAGAAACATTCACTCCCTTTCCTCTCAAAACGGTAAAACCTGCTTTCTCTGTAAAATCTATTGCATAGTCAAGACCAGCATAAAACTCATGATTTCCTGTTACTGCAAATTTGCCGTATCGTGGATTAAACTCTTTCAGGAGTTCCGAGAGTCCTGAAAGTCTGTTAATCTGTCCATCCACAAGGTCACCAGTGGATACCAGGATGTCAGGTTCTGCCTTTTTTACTTCCTCGATAACTTTTTTTAATTTCCCTTCTCTGATAATAAGACCTATATGGACATCTGAAATCTGCACTATCCTCAGCCTGCCAACTGCTTCAGGAATTTTAGCAGTCTTGATCAATACTTTCTCGGTGTGAATATTCCATGCCTCAAAATAACCATATATACAAATCACCATTGAAAGCAGAAGAGGTACAAAAAAAGAAAACCTGACTGAAGGAGTAAATGTGATAAGGTCTCTTT
>VGWZ01000033.1 GCA_016873595.1 Nitrospira sp. | reverse complement strand
TATAAAACGTCATCCACACAGGTTCTCTTTCTTCAACATGTGATAGATAGCCTCGAACGAGGTGGAAGATGCGGCATAGTCATGGATGAAGGCGTGCTCTTCCGCACAAATGAAACTGCATTTGTTCAGACGAAACGAAAACTCCTCAATGAGTGCAATCTCTGGTGTATTGTGAGTCTTCCTCCAAAGGTTTTCTTAAACGCAGGTGCTGCGAGCAAAACCAACCTCCTGTTTTTTACAAAAGGAGAACCAACAAAGGAAATCTGGTATTACGATTTATCAGACCTCAACATAACAAAAAAACAACCTTTGACATTAGAACAGTTTGATGAATTCTTTAAGCTTTTTAACCCTTCAACCCATAAACTTTCAGAAAGCGGGCGCTCCTGGCGTGTGCCTATTGAGGATTTAGAGACAAAAAATTATGACCTTAAGGCGGTCAATCCGAACAGGAAATCAAATGAAGATATTAGAACCCTTGGGGAGCTCATCTCCATAATTGAATCTCAGGAAGAAGAGATTGCAAAAACGTTAGCAATGTTAAAGAGTAAAGGTGTGTAAATGATTTGCAGAGGCTGTGATTATAAGAAAAATGCACCTGAATGTAATAAAATAGAGGCTGTTCAATAACAAAGGAGGTTTTTATGTCATTCCTGCGAAAGCAGGAATCCAGAGAAGATGAAAAATCTTTAAAAAACAACTGGATTCCCGTTTTCACGGGAATGACGAGGTTGCGGTAGACGAAAGTTCAATATCCTTGCGAAGCCTTGATTATCAAGGTTCTACGAGTTTTTGAACAGCCTAAAAATATTTAAGGAGGTGGATAGATGAAATTTACGAGAATAACGGTTAACCCAAAACAAATGGGTGGTGTGCCATGCATACGTGGATTGCGGATACCTGTTGCGACAGTAGTAGGCATGGTAGCTGATGGTATGAGCGAAGAAGAGATTTTGAAAGCTTTTCCTGATTTAGAGAAAGAGGATATACGAGAGGCTCTGCAATACGCTGCAGAAATTGTCCGTGAAAGAGAATTACCGTTGGTAACTACATGAAATTTCTTGTAGACAACGCATTATCCCCTATTTTAGCAGAAGACATAAAAGGGGACAGGTACATTATCTCGTGGGCAGAAGTAAGAGATTGAGATTGTGGAGGGCAAAAGTGATTGAGCTGGTCAAAAACTGCCTTGAGAAGGCAAGGAGTGTGTGAGTTTGTTATTATAGAAAATAAATAGAGATATTGATCACTGGATAGTTGAAAAAGGAGGTTAGTGAGATGAATAAATTAATTGAGAGAATAGTAAGCGACCCGAATATTTGCAGTGGCAAGCCCTGTATAAAAGGAACAAGAATACCTGTCCACATTATACTTAATCTTCTTGCTGCCGGAGAAAATTTTGAAGGGATTAAGAAGGCATATCCAAATATCACTGACGAAGATATCAGGGCGTGCCTGAACTATGCCTCAGTTCTTGCTGATGAAGAAGCGGGAGTTACTGCTTGAAGTTATTTGCCAATGAAAACCTCTTTGAACCTATTATCGATTACCTGAGAAGTCTCGGTCATGACGTTCTTAGCATAAGAGACTCAGGTCTTTCTGGTATCCCTGATGAGGAGGTCTATCATCGAGCCTGCAAAGAGAAAAGGGTAATCATAACGATGGATAAGGATTTTTCAAGGATGTTCCGTTTCCCGCCTGAAAAATGCGGGGGAATCGTTGTTGCCAAAATTTATAAACGAACTGTTGATGAAACACTTTCAATATTCAAGAAATTTTATGAGTCACTACAGGAAAAGGATATGCTTGAAAATCTGGTTATTATTACACCAGAGGGTGTGCGAATAAGAAGATCAAAGACAGGATAGGCATCCGTTTACTCCATCTCTTCAATCACCGCTGCAGCAAGAAGAGGAAACATTATCTCATGATGTCCTGTAAGGGCATATGCAGTACCTTTTTTCATGGTAGGTCTCTTGAGGACATTTTCTCTTGGCCTGTAATGCTGGATAAAGTCTATGTTCACTGTTATGATATGCTCAACACTGTTTCCGAGATTCCTTGCAATCGTTAGTGCTTTTAAAAAGACCTCTGGCATGATGACCGCAGAACCGAGATTAATATAAACTCCGCCTTCGAGGTCAGAGACTACTGAAGTAAAAAGTCTGAAATCCCTGAAACTACCTTCTCCAATAGCTGAGCCATCAGCATCTGGATGCATATGGATAATATCTGTTCCTATAGCAACGTGCACTGTTGCGGGGATATCAAGCTTAAAGGCAGATGCGAAGATGCTTTTATCTTTGAACTTGAATTTACTCTTGTGTATCATTTCACCAACAGACTTTCCTATTCCGTGCCCTTTACTTACTCCCTCTTTTATTGCTCTATTAAGATACCTGCCTGTTTCTCTTGCCATTCCAAATGTCCCTTTGCAGAGATCTTCAGCAACATCCTCTGATGTATGACCGGCAAGTGAAATCTCGAAATCGTGGATAATACATGCACCATTTGTTGCAAGAGCAGTGATGATCCCTTTTTCTATAAGATCAATAATCACAGGTGAAAGACCCACTTTTATCGGGTGTGCACCCATACCAAGGATGACAGGCCTGTTGTGTTGTCGTGCCCCTACAACAGCCTTTACCACATTCCTGAAATCATTCGATGCAAGGATATCAGGAAGTTTATCAATAAAGGTCTTAAATGTATCCCCTTTTATATACGGGGTTGCGAGTGCATCAAGTGAAACCTTACTCTTTCTCTTTTTTATAGGATAGGTCTTTACCTGTCTCAGCACCACAGGTCTATATTTTTTCATAGTTTACATCTTACCATAAAAAAATATGACAGGGCTATTGATTTTACAGAGCATTTTATGGTATTAAATTAGACTTAGTTTAAGAGGAGGTTCAGATTGCCAGCTAAAGCAAGACCGAAGAAAAGTCTTTCAACCCTGAAGAGGGCACGACAGGCTGAAAAACAGAATATTCGTAATAAGGCTGTCCGTAGCTCTATTAAAACTATTGTGAAAAAGGTTGAATCAGCAATAGCTTCAGGTAATAAAGAAGATGCGGGTAAGTCACTTATCGGGGCAGTAAAGACGATCACGAAAGCTGTTTCAAAAGGTGTGATTCACAAAAACACTGCCTCAAGAAAAATTTCACGGCTCACCAAGAAAGTAAATACCCTTTTTAAAGCCGAAGCAGCTTAACCAGAAGATACTCCATAGGAAAAGTTCTTCCTGAACTTTTTATATCTCTATCAGCTTTGTGGAGAAGCTCAAATATTCTGAGAAAGTAGTCATCTTCTTTTGGCTTGCTCCCTGAAGACAGACTACGTCCAAACTGCCAGTTAAGGGCGCCTATGAGACTGTAATCATCTGTTGTTTCTCTCAATGTTTTGTATATTCTGAATACTCTTTCTGAATCTTTGTCTATGAGAGCATCCACAAGGTCAAATATGCTGTAAGAACCTTCTCCTGCAATAATGTGAGAGATATCATCCACATCTATCTTTTGTTTTCCAAGTAAAGAAATTTTTTCTATCTCTGCTGAAAGAAGACCAAAATCAGTACCTATGATGCCCAGCATATAGTCAGCGACCCTGTCAGATATCTCCAGACCCTTTATTTTGGCTCTCTGCTTTATCCAGTCTGGAATCTCTGGCTCTCTTATATCGAGAGATATGGTCTTTACCATTCTGAACCTTTCTCTTAATTCTTTCTTTAATGTTCCTTCATGGAGTATTAAATACACTGTGCTCGGTGCAGGGTTTGAAATATAGTCGTCTAATCTTTTATTATCGCCTTTAGACAGTTTCTGAAGGTTCACAACTAATACTACAAACCTTCTCTTTCCAAAGAATGGGATGGTATTTGCCACATCTACTATTTGTGCGAACGACAGGTCTTCTTCTCCTGAGGATGAAAGATCGAATATATGGAGGTTGAACTCTCTCTCGACCTCGGGTACAAGTCTTTTTATTGCCTCTATTGCCTCCCTGTGAAAAAATAAATCTGACGCATACAGAAGATAAACAGGTAAAGACAGGCCTTTTTCTATTTCGTGGAAAAATACCTGGAGGCTCATCTGTACACCCCGTTAGAAAAAACCTCTCACCCCGTTAAAGTCTCATTTTCTAACGGGGTACATAATGACAGCGACTATCTCCATCGCCATGTCTCTTATCGCTTTTTCTGAAGCAAGTTCTTTCGATGCAATCACATCTGACAGTTTGCCGGAGCTTGAAAAAGAGACAATGAACGGAGATCCTATATTTTTAAAGTCTTTCACATTTCCTGATGGCTCTACGAGTCTAAAATCTGCCTTAATAACTGCTTCATATTCTACTGCTATGTCCGCTTTTGTTGACAGAACATTTAATTGAAACTGATGAATCGTACCACTGAGTGTATAACCTGCATCAGGATGAACAGTAATCCCTTGTTTCAGAAACTCCTCTGTGAGTGCTCTGTGAAGCTTGTCCTGTAGTTTCGGTTCATAGGTTTTATTTTCTATCTTTCCAATCTGTATTGAATCGAAAGGCAGAGATGCTCTGCCATGAATGGAATAACCGCAACCAGCCATGCATAGAGCACAGAGCATAGAGCACAGAGATAATTTTATAAAGCTTCGAATATAAACCATATAGCGCTGTATATGTAATTTTATACTCCTTGCTCCTTGCTCCTTGCTCTTTGCTTTCATTACTCTCCTATGACTATATTAACTAATTTACCCTTTACCACAATAACTTTTTTGATTGTTTTTGCACCAACAATCTCTTTTATCTTTTGCTGTTCTAGCGCCATCTTCTCAATCTCATCATCAGGAGTGCCTTGTGATATCATAATCTTTGATCTTAGTTTACCATTAATTTGTATCACGAGTTCTATCTCCTCTTCTCTTGCGATTTCCTCATCCCATTTTGGCCATTGTTGTTCAAAGATACTCGGCTCATTCCCTATCGCCTCCCACAGTTCTTCTGCAATATGTGGAGAAAAGGGAGAGAGAAGGATGAGTACTCGCTCTATTGCAAACTTAAACGTTTTCCAGTCTTCATCGGATTCGGGTTCAAATGAAGTGATCTCATTCACGAGCTCCATCAATCCAGCTATTGCTGTATTGAAGTGGTACTCACGCTCGATGTCTGTTGTAACCTTTTTAATTGTTTGATGGGTTTTCCGCAACAAAAGTGACGCGTGATCTGTGATACGTGATGCATCAAATCCTCTTATATCATTACGCATTACGCTTAACGCTTCACGGTTCTTATAAACAATCCCCCACAGCCTGTGTAAGAACCTGTATGCTCCCTCAACACCTTTGTCTGACCATTCAAGGTCCCTCTCGGGAGGAGCTGCAAAAAGAGAAAACAACCTTGATGTATCTGCACCATATTTTTCTATAAGATAATGAGGGTCAACAACGTTACCTTTTGATTTGGACATCTTTGCTCCATCTTTTATCACCATACCCTGTGTAAGGAGGTTTTGAAAAGGTTCACCTGTACTGATAAGTCCGAGGTCACGCATGACCCGTGTAAAAAACCTCGAGTAAAGGAGATGGAGTACTGCGTGTTCAACGCCACCAATATACTGGTCAACAGGCATCCAATACTTACATTCTGATTGTGGAGATAGAAGTTCGGAGTCTAAGTTAATATCACCTTTTTTAAAACAATACCGCACGAAATACCATGATGAGTCAACAAATGTATCCATTGTGTCAGTCTCACGCCTTGCTCTCCCACTGCATTTCGGGCACTTGGTATTCAGAAATGCCTCAGATTCCAGGAGCGGAGAGACACCCTTACCTGTTAATCTCACGTCCTCAGGAAGTATTACAGGAAGGTCTTTCTCAGGCACAGGCACTATTCCACATTTATCACAGTAGAGTATAGGAATTGGTGTTCCCCAGTATCTCTGTCGGGATATGCCCCAATCGCGGAGTTTATAATTAATAGTACCCCTTCCCAATCTCTTCTCTTCGATAAATTGTATTATCTCCTTTTTTGCACTATCACTCTTCACACCGCTGAACTTTCCTGAATTCACAATAATCCCTTCATCCTCGTATGCCTCTGTAATATCAGGGGCAAAAGATTCATGATTCATGATGCACGATGCATGATTTTTTTTATCCTGTATCCTGTATCTTGTATCTTGTATCCTGTCTTCAGGCACTATCACAATTTTTATAGGCAGGTCATATTTCTTTGCGAATTCAAAATCTCTCTGATCATGAGCTGGTACGGACATGATTGCGCCTGTACCATATTCCATGAGAACGAAATTCGCGACATATACAGGGACTCTATCACCATTTAATGGATTGATTGTGTAAGATCCTGTGAAAAGCCCTATCTTTTCATCTTCCTTACCATATTGAGCCTTTACAGCCTCAAGTTTATTGGTATCTTTAACCATCTTTTCTGCCATAGGATGTTCAGGAGCAATGCACATAAAAGTCACACCAAATAATGTATCTGGCCTTGTGGTGAATATTTTTAATTGTTCATCCATTCCTTCAATGGGAAAGTCTACCTCCACGCCTTCGCCCTTCCCAATCCAGTTTTTCTGCATGAGTACGACCCTTTCTGGCCATCCTCTTAATTCATCGCACTCCCGAAGTAATTCTTCTGCATAGTGAGTAATTCTGAAAAACCATTGCTCAAGTTTCTTCTGGGTGACTGTACTGTCACAACGCCAGCATTTCTCATCGATAACCTGTTCATTTGCAAGGACAGTTGCACATGACGGACACCAGTTCACATAAGAGTGTTTTCTGTATGCAAGTCCTTTCTCGAACATCCTGAGGAAAAACCACTGGTTCCATTTGTAATATTCAGGGCTACAGGTTGTGATCTCTCTTTCCCAATCATAGCTAAGCCCCATGCGATTAAGCTGTTTCTTCATGTACTCAATATTTTTATACGTCCATTCTGAGGGATGCACACCATGTTTTATCGCAGCATTCTCTGCAGGAAGCCCGAATGCATCCCATCCCATGGGATGGAGCACATTGTAGCCGCGCATCCTCTTATACCTTGCGACCACATCACCAATTGCATAGTTTCTTACATGACCCATATGGATCTCCCCGGAAGGGTAAGGAAACATCTCAAGGCAATAAAATTTTTTCTGGGAAGGATTAAACCCGGTCTTATTGAGCTGCTTGTCAGCCCAGTATTTTTGCCATTTCAGCTCTACCTTTTGAGGGCTATATCTTTCTTCCAAAACCATCTACCTCCTCAAACTGTTTGAAAACCAATATAAAATCAGATATATCGGCAAGAATTATTTGGAAGGTATTATAACAAAAATGCTGATATTGGTAACTTTTTAATACCAGCCTGTGTGAGATTAAGGCTATTTAAATAAGACTTGATTATTGACTTTTTTGGACCCACGGGTACCATCGAGGTCGAATTGAAAGGTATTCCACTTCTTGCAATCAGCACATCTCCCTGACCATTCAAGGGAAATGTAGCCACACTCCTTACAACAGTAAAGCAATCGCAGTGCCATCTTTAAGTCCAGTGCCTTCCTGAACTCATAAACAGCCTCTTCAGGTTGGTTCCTCTTCATATAGAGGCTCCCCATGAGCTGATGCAGTTCTGGATAATCAGCTCCTCCTGTATCAATGGATGCAAGAGTTTCAAAAGCATCATCCACCATCTCTAGTCTGTAGTAGAGCTTCCCGAGAAATAATTTTATTACAGGGTCTTGTGGACTCCTTGAGAGGCTGTTTTTATAAATTCTTATAAGTCGTCCTGGTTCACCAAGGTTTATCAGCAAGTCTTCAAGCCTTGCGAGTACGATCATTGAAGATGTCTGTTCATAACTCTTTTCAAGATTATTAATTGCTTCTTCGCTCTCACCTTCCCTTAAAAGCACCTCAGCAAGCCCGAGTGTTGCAGGAACAAAATCTTTGTCTATTCGCAATACTGTCCTGAATGCCTTCTTTGCCTTTTCGAGTTCACCGTTCTCGAGGCTCTTTCTCCCATACTCATACTTATACCCAATGAGATCCTGACGTTCGCGGTTTTTATCCTTTTCTGCATGTTCATTTTTCAAGATTATTTTTTGAATAAGGACAAGTTCATCCCACCTTTCCTGCCTCTCGAGAATATCCCTTTTTTTATAGAGGGCTGAAAGGTTCTCATCATCTATATCGAGAATCTCGTCAACATAATGGAGGGCATCTGACCATCTTCCTGTTTTTTCCATAAGCCTTTCGAGGGCAAACAATGTTTCGAGGTTCCGGGGGCTGATATCCCTTGCCTGCTGATAGTACTCGCCTGCCTTCTGAAAATCTTCTTCTGTAACTGCAATATCTCCGAGCCTTAATAATGCATCAAGGTGCTCAGGCTCTTTTGACAGAACCCCTTTAAGTAACTCCTTCGCCTCATCCTCATTATGGGCAAGAAGACTGTTCAACGCCTTTGAGTAGACCCCCTGAACCTCTGCCTCTCTTTTCTGTTTCTTCTGGTATTGCCAGTTATCTATAAACCTCTTCAAATCTCTTATCGCGAAAATAATGAGCATTGTGAGGGCACCAACTATACCGGAGAGCAATATCAGACCTATGGTAGAAATCTCATAGGTCATTCCAAAAGGTATATTTATGGTGGTAGATTCCTGATTGAACATTGCAAAGAGGGCAATAACGCCGAGCAACAAGATAAATATTGCAACATATAGTTTACCCATCACTATCTCCGCTTAACTTAATGGAACTCTTTCGGCATCCATCCACAGTTTTTCAAGCTCATAGAAATCCCTTGTCGCATCTTCAAAAATATGGATAATGACATCTCCATAGTCTATTAGAACCCAGTGGCTATAATTTAGTCCTTCGATACCGAGAGGCTTTATATCTGCTTTGGAAAACCTATCTTCGACTCCTTCTGCAATTGATCTTACATGGGTTGTGCTTTCACCAGAACAGATGACAAAATAATCTGCAATAATAGTCATGCCCTTCAAATTAAGAACAAGGACATCTTTTGCTTTTTTATCCAGAGCTGCATTTGCCAATTCGAAGGCTTTAACTTTACTTTCTAAGGGTCTTCCCTCCCTTCCCAATTCTAAACTTTTACAGATGTCAAATGTCACCCTGAGCGAAGCGAAGGGTCTCTGCTATATATGAGATTCTTCGCTACGCTCAGAATGACAAGATGTCAACTTCTGTATAGCTTATTAGAAATTATATAGGATTCAACCGCCTCTGGCAATAGATATTTTATACTCTTTCCCTCACTTAATAACCCTCTTATCCGGGTTGCTGATATATCTATAACAGGGAGCCTCAACGCAATCATATCCCTGTTGCTTTTGAGTTTTATGGTGCTTGATTCGATTTCTGCTGCATCAAGCTTTTTAAGAACATGCTCGTCAGCAGATATGTACGGGGATGACAGAAGGTCGACAAATCTGAAAGGCGACCGCGGGATAACGACAAAATCCATAAGACCGATAAGCTTCTCTGGATTCCACCAATTTGAGATGTCAAGGAATGCATCAATTCCGAGGATAAATAAAAAATCTATCCCGGGACTGGTCTTCTTTAACTCCTCCACTGTTTTTACAGTATATGACTTCCCGGGATGTCTGCATTCAATATCTGACAGTTCAAAAAAACGGTTCGTCACCACTGCAAGCCGTGTCATTTTATATCTGTGCACTGCTTCTGTGAGTTCTTCTGTTTTGAGCGGAGGGGTTCCAGAGGGAATAAAGAGTATCCTGTCAAGCCCGAGTTTTTCCCTTACTTCTTCAGCAGCTCTCAGGTGACCATAATGTATGGGGTTAAAGGTCCCGCCAAATATACCGACTCTCATATCATTTTCATGATACATGATACACGATGCACGATGCATGTAAAGCAAATTTTTTCATCCTGTATCCTGCATCTTGTTGCTATTCTCTCAATTGCCCGTTTCCCAAGACTATAAATTTAGTGCAGGTAAGTTCCTCAAGTCCCATCGGTCCCCGCGCATGGATTTTATCTGTTGATATACCTATCTCAGCTCCAAGTCCAAACTGATAGCCATCATTAAGTCTGGTTGAGGCATTCACAAAAACAGCAGAGGAATCTACCTCTTTGAGGAATCTCATAGCTTTACTATAATCATCTGTTACAATTGCATCAGAGTGTGAAGAGCTATATTTTTCTATATGAGCCATGGCATTATCTATGCCCTCTACTATCCTTATATTCAATATAATGTCAAGATATTCGTTGTAATAATCTTCTTCCTTTACCTTTTCAAGCGATGCATCTATCTTTCTCGTTGCAGGACATCCTTTCAGTGTCACTCCAGCGTCTTTGAACCTCCTTATCATGGTGGGAAGAAAGGCCTTCGCAATCTTTTTATCCACAAGCATTGTCTCCATAGCATTACAGGTACCAGGTCTCTGTACCTTTGCATTAAAGCATATCTCTTCTGCCATCTTCACATCTGCATCCTTATCAACAAACACATGGCAGACACCCTTATAATGCTTGAGAACCGGTATCCTCGAATTTTCTGTGACAGCCCTTATAAGCCCTTCCCCGCCCCTCGGAATTATCAGATCAATAATACCCTCGAGCTTGAGCATCTCCATAACTGCCTCTCTCTCGGGTATATCAAGAAAGGTTACTACACCTTCATGAAGCCCCTGTTCTTTAGCAACACTCCTTAACACAGTGACAATTGCTTTGTTTGAATGAATAGCCTCAGAACCACCTCTGAGTATCACTGCATTGCCAGCCTTGAGGCACAGGCCTGTTGCATCCGCAGTCACATTGGGCCTTGATTCATAGATAATCCCGATGACACCGATTGGCACACGCATCCTTCCAACAGTCATTCCATTTGGCCTCTGCCACATCTTTGTTATTTCACCAACAGGGTCAGGAAGGGCTGCGACCTCGATAAGCCCTTGTGACATCTCACTAATACGTTTTTCATTTAATGTCAACCTGTCTATCAATGCCTTTGAAAAACCCTTCTCTTCTGCAATCTTTATATCTTTTTTATTCTCTGAAATCAGCCCTTGTGCATTCTTTTTAAGGGCTTCTGCCATTTTTAAAAGTGCAAGGTTTTTCTGTTTTGAAGACGCTTTTGCAAGGGATTTTGCACCTTCTTTTGCCTCTAATGCCTTATTAAACACATATGCTTTTATATCCATGCACTCCCTCCACGGAAATATTTATTTTCGTTTTATTTATCATTATGAATTATATCATAACCTCACTAATATTAAGAAAATTTGGGAGGATTAGGCTTGATGATTAGCATAACTATATTATATCCTATAAAATCTATGTGGGAATATACGGATAAGGTAAAAGATCTGTTCCTCAATCCAAAAAATGTGGGCGAAATAGAGAATCCCGATGCTGTTGGAGAGGTCGGCAGCATAATATGCGGTGACGCCCTCCGTCTCACACTCAAAATTGACAAACAAACAAATAAAATCATAGATGCAAAGTTTCAGACCTTTGGGTGTGCGAGCGCAATCGCAAGCTCCTCTGCCCTTACAGAACTCATAAAGGGAATGACTCTTGATGAAGCACTGAAAATAAGCAACCAGGAAATTGCAGAGTTCCTTGGCGGCCTCCCAAGTGAAAAAATGCATTGCTCAGTCATGGGCCAGGAAGCACTTGAAACCGCAGTCGCAAATTATAGGGGCGAGAAAAAACCGATTGAAGGCGAAGAGAAAATTATATGTAAATGTTTTGAGGTCTCTGAGGATAAAATACGAAAGGTCGCTATAGAAAACCACCTTACCACTGTGGAAGATATAACAAATTACACTAAAGCAGGCGGTGGATGTGGCTCCTGTATTCCTGATATAGAGGCAATCTTAAAGGATATATGGTCTATAAAGGCAGTGCCTGAAAGGCCCCTTGTTCCCAAGAAGTTAACCAATCTCCAGAAGATCGCGCTTATACAAGATGTGATAGAAAAGGAGATACGACCTCTTCTTCAGGCTGACGGAGGAGATGTTGAACTTATAGACGTGGAAGGCAATAAGGTTATCATTGCCTTAAGGGCAATGTGTGTTGAATGTCCCATGGGTAACGTCACCGTGAAAGGCATTGAGGAAAAATTAAGAGAACTTGTGAGTGAGGATATTATTGTGGAGGTAGGATGAAACCAATCTATCTTGACAACAATGCAACTACAGCTGTCGCACCTGAGGTTCTCGATGAGA
Organism: Nitrospira sp.; assembly: GCA_016873595.1. GTDB lineage: Bacteria > Nitrospirota > Thermodesulfovibrionia > Thermodesulfovibrionales > SM23-35 > VGWZ01. Next base: position 1,103 of record VGWZ01000033.1, on the reverse strand, counting down.
TGCTTCCCTATCTCAGGGAATTATATGGAAACCCGTCGAGCATGCACACCTTTGGTGGACAGCTCCACAGAAAGATAGAAGAGGCAAGGGCGAAAGTCGCCGCCCTCCTGGGCGCAGAACCAGAAGAGATAATCTTTACAAGCTGCGGCACAGAAAGCGATAACACTGCAATCATGAGTGGTATCGAATCATATCTCCAGAAAAAGCATATCATTACCACAAGAGTAGAACATCCTGCTGTCCTTAATTTCTCAAAACACCTTGCACGAAAAGGTTACAGAGTTACCTTCCTGCCTGTAGATAGCAAGGGGAGACTCGATTTAGGCGCTCTCCTTAAATCCCTCGATGAGAACACTGCAATTGTCTCAATAATGTATGCCAATAATGAGACCGGGGTCATATTCCCGATACCTGAGATCTCCGAGATCCTGAGAGAAAGAAAAATTCTTTTTCACACAGATGCTATCCAGGCAGTAGGGAAAATTCCTGTAGATCTAAAAAAACTTCCTGTTGATATGCTGTCTCTTTCAGGGCATAAGCTGCACGCCCCGAAGGGCGTAGGAGCGCTCTATGTAAGAAAAGGTACAAGGTTTTATCCATATATAATTGGTGGACATCAAGAGCGTGGAAGGAGGGCGGGCACAGAGAATGTTGCCTCGATTATAGGTCTTGGCAAGGCGTGTGAGCTTGCCAGGGAAAACCTCGAAAAAGAGGTGAGCTATTTGAGTAAACTAAGGGATAAGCTCGAAACAGCACTGCTTCAGTGCTGTCCTGATGTACGGATAAATGGCGATACTGAAAACCGCCTGCCGAATACAACAAATATAAGTTTTGAGTACGTAGAGGGAGAAGCCATACTCCTCAGATTAAATGAATATGGCATCTGTGCATCATCAGGCTCTGCCTGCACATCAGGCTCTCTTGAGCCGAGTCACGTTCTGAGGTCAATGGGAGTACCATTCACCGCCATACACGGCTCTATAAGGTTTTCTCTCAGTCGCTACAATACAGAGACTGAGATTGACGAGGTAATCACAATAGTTCCTAAAATCATAAAGGAGCTTAGAGAACTCTCACCCTTTGGAAAAGATAAAATAAGTAAA
>VGWZ01000032.1 GCA_016873595.1 Nitrospira sp. | reverse complement strand
ATCAGGACTGCTATAACGAAACCTTCGGCGAAACCCGCGATCTCCTCTTGCCAAAATTAATCAGCGGGGAGGTTGATGTGGAGAAGATGGATATAAAAACTAACATTGTGAATCTGTCTCTGCAATAATGGTATAATGACTTCATAAGCCGGTCAAGGAGGTTTTGAAATGCTCGCTTATAAGAGATATGTAACCGTTAAAGATCCCGAAAGCCTTGTCTTAAAAAAACTTCCTTTTCGCGCTGGTCAGCGGGTTGAGATTGTAATGATTTCTGAAGAAGAAAAAAAGGCAACTGTTCGGGATTTGAAGAGGCTTTTCAAGAAGACACAGAAACTCCCTCGCGCAAAAGCAATAAGCGATGAAGAGATTGCTGAAGAAATAAAGGCATACCGGGCTGGCAGGTGAAGGTCGTAGTAGACACCAATGTTTTAATTTCAGCCATCCTGAAAGACAAAGAACCCGAAACCGTTCTTCTCTTTATTGCAAACCATCCTGAAATCGAATGGATTGTCTCGCCACAGGTCCTCGAAGAATATAAAGAAGTAATAGGCCGTGAAAAATTCGGTCTACCTGATAATATGAAGGACGCATGGTTTAATCTGCTTAATAAATTGACGAATGTTATTGATGCCGGCGCCGATATTGATTTCCCGAGGGACCAGAAGGACGCCAAATTTCTTTCATGCGCGATTGCTGCCAATGCCGATTATTTTATCACAGGGGACAAAGATTTCGGGCAGGCGCAGAAATTCTTTAAAACAGTTGTCATTTCTGTAGCACAGTTTAAAAGGCTGGTTTGCGATGTAATGACTTGATTAGCCTGTTGGATAAAATGCCGATTAATATATACACAGAATCCGATTTAATCGAACAACCTGCCATTGAGCTTTTCAAGTCTCTCGGCTTTTCGCATCAAGATTGCTATAACGAAACCTTTGGCGAAACCGGCACCCTTGGCAGGGAGACTTCAAGCGATGTTGTCCTAAAACCAAAACTAAAGAAAGCTCTCATAAATCTCAATCCCTCTCTTCCCTCAGACGCCATTGAACAAGCTATAGAAGAACTCACAAGCGACAGGAGCATCCTGCATCCTGTCACAGCGAACCGTGAAATCTACAAACTCATCAGAGACGGCGTAAAGGTTAAAGTCAGGCAAAAGGATGGGACTGAGGCGGATGAAACTGTAAGAGTTATTGATTTCAATGAGCCTGATAGCAACGACTTTTTCCTTGCTTCCCAGTTCTGGATAACAGGCGAGATGTATAAAAGAAGGGCTGACCTTGTTGGTTTTGTGAACGGGCTTCCGCTAATCTTTATTGAACTTAAGGCAGTTCATAAAAAACTTGAAAATGCATTCAGAAATAACCTCACTGACTACAAAGACACCATCCCGCAGATATTCTGGTACAACGCCTTCATCATTCTCTCGAACGGCTCTGAAAGTAGGATCGGCACAATAAGCGCTGACTTTGAACATTTCAGCGAATGGAAGAAGATTAACAGCGAAGGCGAAGAAGGTGTGGTTTCACTCGAAACAATCATTAAGGGCACCTGCGAAAAAAGCAAATTTCTTGATCTTCTCGAAAACTTTATCCTCTATAAAGATGCAGGCGGAAGCCTTACAAAGATTATCGCAAAGAACCATCAATATCTCGGCGTAAACAATACAATAGATTCATTCAGAAAGATGAAAGAGAATCAGGGAAGGCTTGGAGTGTTCTGGCACACGCAGGGAAGCGGAAAAAGCTTTTCCATGATATTTTTCTCTCAGAAGGTTTTGAGAAAATTCGAGGGGAATTATACATTCATAATAGTTACAGACAGAAAAGAGCTTGATGAACAGATATATAAGAACTTTGCAGAGGTCGGCGCTATTACTGAACAGGAAGTCCATGCTGAAAGCGGTAAACATCTTGAGCAGCTTCTCAAGGAAGACCATAGAAATATCTTTACTCTCATCCACAAGTTCGGAGATATAGATTACATGGTCTCAAACAGGTCTGATATTATTGTTATCACAGACGAGTCGCACAGGACACAGTACGATACCCTTGCCATGAACATGAGGACTGCCCTTCCAAATGCTGCGTTTATCGCATTTACCGGAACTCCTTTGATTGTTGGAGAGGAGCTTACAAGGAAGACCTTCGGAGACTATGTCAGTGTATATAACTTCAAACAGTCTATTGACGATAATGCAACCGTTCCTCTCTATTATGAAAACCGTATTCCTGAAGTGCAGCTCAAGGAATCCGAAATGAAGGAGGGCATTGAGCAGATACTTGAGGAGGCGATGCTCTCGCCTGAACAGGAAGAAAAACTTCAGCAAGAGTTCAGCCGTGAATATCACATTATCACACGTGATGACAGGCTTGAGAAGATTGCAGAGGATATAGTTAAGCACTTCCTTAACCGCGGTTATCAGGGAAAGGCTATGGTTGTCTCCATAGACAAGCCTACTGCTGTAAAAATGTATGACAAGGTGCAAAAATACTGGACCGCAACTATTAATGACCTAAAGAAACAATTTAAGAAAGCCAAAGAAAATAAAGATGAAATTCAAAAGAAGATTGACTGCATGAAAGAGACCGATATGGCTGTTGTTGTGAGCCAGGAACAGAACGAGATAGAGAAGTTCAAAAAACTGGGGCTTAAAATCGAGAAGCACAGGCGAAGGATGGGTAAAGAGGATCTGGCGACCAAGTTTAAAGACCCCAATAACTCTTTCAGGATTGTCTTTGTCTGTGCCATGTGGATGACCGGCTTTGATGTTCCGTGTCTTTCTACAATGTATCTTGACAAGCCAATGAAAAACCATGCCCTTATGCAGACAATTGCGCGGGCTAACAGGGTTTTCAGGGATAAGGTGAATGGCCTGCTCGTAGATTATTGTGGGATATTCAGGAACCTCCAGAAGGCATTGGCAATCTATGGTACAGATAAAGGCGGAGCAACCGATTCTCCTGTGAAGCCGAAGGCAGAGCTTATCAGGGAACTTGAGGATGCAATTGTTGAAATAGAAAAGGTCTGTGATGAAAACAATGCGGATATCAGAAAAATAGCAGACAGCGACAGGCTTATGCAGATTAAATATATAGGAGATGCTACGGATGCACTTCTGGTGAATGACGATACAAAGAGGCGGTATCTTGCCCTTGCTTTACAGGTGGACAAGCTATTTAAGGCAATCCTTCCTGACCCTGATGCAAAGAAATATGCTGATATCTGTACTGTTGTAAGGGTGATTGCTGAAAGGATAAGGTCGATCATTGAGGTGGATGTTGACATCGCTGACATAAAGAAGAAGATTGAAGACCTGCTCAACGAGACAGTTGAGGTAATCGGGCATGAAGATTATCATGGCACCATGTATGGAAAAAAGAAAATAGACCTCTCAAAAATAGATTTTGAAGCGTTAAAAAAGAAATTTGATAAGGGGAGGAAAAGGAATACACAGGTTGCAATGCTTGAGGCTGTGATAAGGGGAAAACTTGAAAGACTCGTAAGGCTTAATAAAATGAGAGCAGAGATCCTTGAGAGGTTCCAGAAGATGATAGCTGAGTATAATGCAGGCTCTATGAACATTGAAAAGCTCTTTGAAGAATTGCTCGAATTCGTAAAAAGACTGGACGAGGAGGAGCAGCGGAGCATAAAGGAGTATTTATCAGAAGAAGAATTAGCGTTATTCGATATTCTAAAAAAACCAAAATTAACTAATAAAGAAACAGAGCAGGTTAAGCTTGCATCAAAAAAACTGCTTAGAGTACTGAAAAGCGAGAAACTTATTCTCGACTGGAGAAAGAAACAGCAGGCAAGGGCAGAAGTATTATTTACAATAGAGACAATTCTCGATAAGATGTTACCGGAAAGCTATACTCCGGAGATATACAGACAGAAATGCGATACTACATATCAGCACGTTTACGATTCTTATTATGGAGATAATAAGAGTGTGTATATTTGAACGCGCGCTGATTCGGAATAACAACTGGGGAGTAATTCTAAAATGATATCTCTGTCCCTTTATCCATACTGTAAACAGGATAAATCTTATAATTTTTAATCCATGGCTGCCTGATAATAAAGTCAGTTCTGTGCCAGAGGAAAACCCACGGCGCATCTGCGACAATAAGTTCTTCTGCCTTCTTATAAAATAAATCCCTGTTTTTTCTGTCCATTGTCTGCTGTCCTTTCTCCACTAAAGCGTTTACAGTGAAGTTTGTGTACCTCGTTCTGTTTCCTGCTGCACCATGATTTGCAGAATGAAATAAAGGGAAAAGGAAGTTCTCAGGGTCAAGATAGTCAGCCCACCAGCTCAGATAAAACATATCAGGCTCTCCTCTGTTGATAGCTTCTTTATATGCGCTCCACTCAAGCTGTTTTATCTTTACCTTCATCCCGACATTTCTGATATAAGACTGGATGACCTCTGCTATATCAACTACTTCCTGGTCTGCAGTGATATAAAAATGTATGGTGATACCATCCAGACCCTCTTTCTTAATCAATTCTTTTGCTTTTTCAGGATTATATTCATAATGAGACGGCGTTATCCAAGCCTTCATCATATCCGGTACAGGGCCTGTTGCTAATCTCCCTCGTTTTTCATAAATCGTATTGAGTATCTTTTCTATGTCAATAGCATAATTCATTGCCTTTCTGAGATTGAGATTATTGAAGGGATGTTTTGAACAATTGAGACCAAGATAATAAGTATTTAAACCCCTTATCGATGAAATAAAAGGTTGCCTCTGAGGATCATTTTTGTATCTCGGATACTCAGATACTGGTATTGTGATGATATCAATGTTTCCGAGTTCAAACTCAGTGACTGCAGTCAGGTCTTCAGGTATTATCCTGTAAATCATACCTTTTACCTTTGCAGGACCATCAAAATAATCCTGCCTTCTTTCAAGTATCAACTCCCTGTTTGGCAACCATTCTCTTAGCACAAAAGGGCCCGTGCCAATAGGATGGCTTGAGAAATCAGGCCCTAATTTTTCAACTTCTTCATAAGGTACAACATATGCAGCAGTCATAGTAAGAAGGTTAAGAAATGGAGAAAACGATTTTTTCAGGCGTATCTCAAGTGTATAGTCATCTATCACTCTTATCCCCTCAACATCAACAGCTTTCCCTTTCATAAATTCTTCCGCGCCGAGGATTTTTTCGAACACCCATGTATTAGGAGATCTGCTTTTAGGATTTAAAATTCTCTTAAAAGAATACTTGAAATCATGAGCATTCACTTCCCGTTTGTTCGAGAAGTAGACACCACGATTTAACCTTAATGTATATGTCAGTCCATCTCTTGATATTATCCAATCCTTTGCAATATCTGGCTGAATGCTCAGGTCATCACCAAGCCTGACAAGACCATTAAAGAGTTTTGCTGATATCAATCCGCTGTTTACATCAACTATGAGTGCTGGGTCGAGTGTTGTTGGATTTGTATTAAGTCTGTAATAGATATAGCCATCAAGGCGGTTTTGTGATGAACATGAATAAGAATGAAGGATAGAGAAAACAGAACATAGACAAAGAAGTATTTTTAGAAAAATTTTACATATCTGTATTCTGTGTTCTGACTTCTCAGTTCTGATTTTTTAGAACCTCAGGAATGCTCCAATACTTCCGGACTCCTGTAGCTTTTTATTTTCAGGTATTATCTCAACGATTGCCCCTTGTTCAACTGCCTTCTGTGCTGTAAGTTCAATTACGTAATTTGCTTTCTGCATCGTACCTTTACAGTAGGGACAAGCCGATATTTCCTGAATGGTCAGATACCCACAGTTTTTGCATGAAATGCCTGATTGTCTAAAATCCTTCAGAAATATAAGTTTCATAATACGGCCTTCCTGAAGAGCATTGAGCACATCCTCTATCCCAATGACTGCATTTTCATTCTTCATTGCCCTTGTGAGTAAATCATCAACAGTTTCAGCCTGTTTCTTTTTCTCGAATGCCTGGAGCACAGGCCGTGCTTTTTCGAGTATCTCGTTACTCTTCGCAAACATCTCCGCCTGGAACGTTCCAATAATTTTATCTGCCACTGTCTGGGGAAGCATAGCCTTTACCTTTTTAATAGTTTCTTCTGAGCCGCCGATTATCAGCCTCCCAACATACTCACGAGAAAGAAACGCTTCTAATTGTTTAACCACATCCTTTAGGTGAAGGCCAACATGATAGTCTATATGCCTCTCGTAACTTTTCTCTGAAAGTGAAAACCAGCCACCTTTTTTGTGTTTACCAGGAACATCCTCTGTGTGAACCTCAGTATATTCCTCTATCTCTCCAAGATGGATGATAAATAATCTTGCCGATTCCCTGCCCACAAGCAAAATGGCATATCTCCGATAATTGTCAAGGATATCAAGGAGTGGTTTGATATATGGCGCTCTGTCCACAATAATCTCATTTTTTACAGGTACTGAAAGCTGAAATTCTCTCCAGAAATTCTTTTCTGAAGAACTTAGAATGGCAAGTCCTTTTTTAAATGCCCTCTTGTTTGCAACAATATATGATTCAATCTTCTCAAAGTCATTATTTACTTTCTTCAACACAATCTTATCTAATCTTTCTAATGTACTCTTGAGCATATTCTTCACGTGTATCACATAATTATTCTTTACATTTGTCATCGGATTGACATTCAGATAAAGACTTACGAAAAAAGCATCTCCAGCCTGCATCTTTGCTATTTCCTTGAGATCCTCTCGACTAAGCATGCTCTCCTCCTTTTAAGATTTTACTTGTTTGTTTTCTTTGATGCCTCCACAAATGAACTAAACAAATTTAATGAAAGACTGTCATCCATCAGGCGTTCAGGATGCCACTGGACACCAACAAGAAAAGGATAGTTACCCATATAAAATGCCTCTATAAGTTTATCCGGGGAATATGCAAAATCTATAAGGCTGGTGCCGAGCTTTTTTACTGCCTGATGGTGTGTACTATTGACAGAAAACTTGCCTTTTTTTAGAAACCTGTTTTCTGCTATCACAACTATATGATACTCATTTTTATGATTAATTTCTACTGGAAACTCTAAGTCAACCCCGTTAGAAAGCTTGGGCGGGGCTTTCTTTCTAACGGGGTCGGTATCCTGGTAGAGTGTTCCATCGAAAGCGACATTGATAAGCTGCATACCGTAGCATATGCCGAGCACAGGTCTTCGAAGATTTACGATCTCTTTAAGCAAAGAAATCTCAAAATCACTTCTCTGTCTTGAGACAGGTTTTACAGTAGATGTCATCGCCTCTTTGTAGTAAAATGGGTCGATGTCATCTCCTCCTGGAATAAGAAGTCCATTCATTCTTTCTGTATAGGACGACGGATTACCAATCGGGGGGATGAGTATCGGCACACCTCCAACCTTTATTATCGCATCAACATAATGCTGCTTGAGTTTGAAATATTCAGTCTCTATATCTGTTGTTATGCCAATTATTGGACTGCTCATAACAATTTAATTACTCTGTACTTATCTCCCATATTTAAGGACTCTCCCTGCTTTAATGCCTGTCATCTCTCCTTCCCATATAACGGGTGACCCGTTAACAATAACATAATAAATCCCTTCCGGCCTTAAAAAGGGATCATGAAATGTTGCCCTGTCAATGATCTTCTCATAGTCAAATATCACAACATCTGCGAACAGACCTTCTTTTAAGATTCCTCTATTATTAATGCCAAATGTTTTCGCAGGAAGCATTGTTATTTTGTGTATGGCTTCACTCATACTCATCAGTATCCCGTCTCTCACATACGTTCCAAGAAACCTTGGAAAACTCCCAAAGCCCCTTGGATGTGGCTTGCCTTTACACGTAGATCCTGAAAAACTCCTGGCCGAACTATCTGAGCCAATCATACAAAAAGTCAATGAAAGAAACTTTTTCAAGTTCTCCTCATGCATAAATGAAAAGATTGCATTGACCTTCAGCCTTTCTTCGATGAGAATGTCACATAATATATCGACAGGTTCCTTTCCTTTCATACGAGCTATTTCTGATAGACTTTTCCCTTCCATCCACATGTTCTTCTCTGAATTGACAGATGATATGAAAACTTTATCCCAATAATCATTATGTGGATGTGCATCCTTTACCTCTTTTTTTATCTTTCTTTGAAGCCTTGAACTCTTTAATCTCTTCAACTCCTTCTCTGCACTTCCTGAAAAAGTCCATGAAGGCAGTACTGTATCAAGGTCTGTGCTCGAAGCAGTATAAGGGTATCTATCGCATGTCAGACAATCTCCTTCTCTGTTTGACTCTTGTAAGAGAGATATAACCTTGTCTATCTTGTGCCAGTTTTCTTCTCCGCTCGTCTTTATATGAGAAATATGAACCTTAATTCCCGACTCTTTCCCAATCTTGATAGTTTCCTCGATAGATTCTGTTAACTCGTCTCCTTCACTTCTCATATGAGACGTATAAATACCAAATCCCCCCTTACCCCCCTTTACTAAAGGGGGGTAAGGGGGATTACCTATTAATGTTTTGCACAACTCAATCAGTTCTGCTGTCTCTGAATACATACCGGGTGGATATATTAATCCGGTAGAAAGTCCGATAGCGCCTTCACGGATTGATTTTCTCAAGAAAGTACTCATTTTTTTTATGTCTGACCTTGTTACCTTCCGATTGTCATATCCAATCACCGATGCTCTTATATTACCGTGACCTACGAGGGTAGCAAAATTAATGGGTAAATCCTTTTTTCCAAGGATTTCGAAATATTCCTCAAAGGTTGACCAGCGTTCGCTTATACCAAGTTCCTTAAGGTCTTCTTCTCTTCTATCCAGTGCTTCACCATAGAGTGGAGCAGCAGAGAGACCGCAGTTTCCATTTATTTCAGTTGTTATTCCTTGACAGACTTTACCCTCTGCACGAGGGTCAGCAAGGAGTGTAAATTCTGAATGCGAGTGAGCATCTATAAATCCAGGGGCAACTGCCAACCCATGAGCATCTATGACTTTTTCTGGCTTTAACCAGCCCTTTGACTTCCTATTGATAAAAACTACTTTGTCTCCCGAAATACCTATATCTGCCTCAAATGGCTCAGAACCGGTGCCATCAAACACAAGACCATTTTTTATTATTAAATCAACTTTCATCCTTCTCAAAAAAACTCTCAGGCGACTGTATGCTCCTCACAAATAATGGCAACAAAAGCATTGACACAACCCTCGCACGGTCCCAGAACCCCTTTACATTTCCCTCTTTAATCTTCTCCCTATACATCTCAGCTACCTTATCTTTGAGTCTCGGGAGAGATTTCATTGCAAGACCCATAGTAGAAAAAAATTCGACAACAGGAATACCCAATCGCTCAAGAGGCTTTAAAAGTTTTCCAAAAGCACCTATAAGTAATTCTATCTGTGTTGTGGCAACAAGTATCTTTGCACCAGCAATCATAAAAAATACCCGCATCATTCTGATTAACGCTATATGAAGACCTTCCTCTGTGATAATAACAGACCCTGCACTGTAAAGTATCTTACCATGCTGAAAAAACACATTACTAATAAAGGTAAATACAAGAAAAATGCTTATTGGAATCAAGCCACTTTTCAGAGATTTTAAAGGTATCCGGATAAGGAATATTGATATCGCAATGAATATAAGCAGATAAACAGTGAGGTTTTTTATAAGGAAAAGGCATACGATGAAGATTATATATGAGATAATTTTAATCTCTGGAGGCAATAATTTACCTATAGTCCTACTACTTTTTGTGCTGCAGGTACAGATATTATGTATGTGTCCAGTCCTGTAGCAATCGCTTTTGCTATCTGCATTCTGTAAGACTCCTTTGAAAGTAACTTTTCCTCTTCAGGATTACTGATAAACGAGACTTCAACGAGGACAGAAGGCATCCTAGCACCAAAAAGCACATAAAAGAGCGCCTGTTTTACACCAAGATCTACCACATACTTCTTGTAGTCATTGTTTAGAGTTGATACCATTGATTTCTGGATGTAGTTCGCAAGCTTAATAGATTCATCTCTTTTATTCTGTCTTATGAGATCATCTGTGATGACCTTCACAATATCCATCTGTCTATTCATTTCTCGCATCTTCTTAAGCGATATTGCATTCTCCCTTGCAGCAACCCTCATTGCCTCTTCATCATTCGTCCAGTTAAGGAGATACGTCTCTATACCTCTCGCCACTCTTCTCGGACTCGCATTGGCATGTATTGATATAAAGAGGTCCGCATTCTTATTATTAGCGATAGCGGTTCTCTCTTCAAGGGGGATGAATATATCCGTTTCTCTTGTGAGAAAAACCTCATTTAAGGGATTCTCTAACAGTATCTTTTTAAGTTTCAGGGCTATGTCTAGCACCACGTCCTTTTCATAAAGTCCTTTCGGACCTACTGCACCAGGGTCATGGCCTCCATGTCCTGGGTCAATAACAATCCTCCTTTTAACTGCAACTGATTCTGGTTTCTTCTTCGTCTCTATTCCATAAACATCGATAACAAGTCTTGCAGGATTATCAAGGACAAAGGCATTAAAATCAATAATCTGTTCGAGATCAAGAACTACTCTTACTATATCAGGGTTGAATTGTCCTGCCCTGACTGTCTTCAATATCCCATCTCCGACAGGCAGGGTTTTCCTGATCTCCTTTTCCAATTTGGTATTTTTAAGGTCAAAATACAGCCTATCGGGATTCTTTATGTGATTCCTTGAAAATTCAACAGGTTCTGAAAGATCAACAACAACCCTTGTGTAATCGGAGGATGACCAATAGCGGATTCCTTTGACATCTATCCTGTGAGATGCTGTAGAAGACGAGGAAAAGAAAAACAAAGAAACAAAAGATAAAATGACAGCAAATTTTACTATATCTCTACTCTTTGACTTACAATTCATGCTGACTAAACAGCCTGAACAGCACTTATCTCTGGTATTTCTCTCTTTAAGTTAGCCTCAACCCAGTTTTTCAGTGTAATAGTAGACATCGGGCATGTGCCACATGCACCCTTAAGCCTTACATAAACAATACTGTCCTTTATTTCGACAAGTTCTATATCTCCACCTTCTCTCTTCAGTCCTGCCCTCACTTTTGAAAGAACCTCTTCAACCTTTTCCTTAAGCATAAACCCTCCTGAATAGTATTTATACTATATTTTCTATTTTATACTGCAAGTTCCTGTATAGCAACTATTTTTTTACCATAAAAATCGATAACCCCTTCATGGGATTGAATAAACAGGGTTCAAAAAGCTAGTAATTTTGACTCTTTATGACACTTTATGATACTCTAAGACACTTCCTAAGTATCTGATTTGCAAGAAAACCCTTATCTGCCGGAGTGGCGGAATTGGTAGACGCAAGGGACTTAAAATTTAAAAATTGATTATTTTAGCTGGTTGGCTTCTGGCTTGGGTTTAGACTTAAATCAATGATTTTAAATACTATTTCTCACTACATTCCTTCCTATATGGACATATTATGTAAAATTGGTACGCCTTCTGCTACAATTCTGCTACATTTTTGCTACAGTAAAACGCGTGGACTTTGAGTGCAGTTTATCAAATTTTGAGATAAACTAACGTAAAATTCTACTACAATTTTGTTACAGTAAAAATATTTGTTCCTTCTTCTAAACGCATTTAGAATTTTTAAAATGGTGAATATTTCCTATGATAATTGACAGTGAAAGACAACATTAATTCGTGTTGCTCAGTTTATCGTTTGTGCTATATTAAATCCATTGTATCAAAAAAAGGAAGTTCGTATAATAATTGTTATGCCAAGAATGAGATTTTAAATGAAATTACGGCACTAAAAGGAGATAGAAATTCTCAAAAAAGGACTCACCTTATCTAAATATTCTAATGGAGGAAGTTCCGTGTGAATACCGGTTATTGGATAGATCAAAATGGTTTTATATATGGTCCTGATTTTTCAGGGCATTTCTGGATCTTAAATGGCTTCATATACGGGCCTAGAAATTCCGGTATGTATTGGATAAAAGATGGCTTTATTTATGGCCCTAAATATTCGGGCAGATTTTGGATTCAAGATGGCATCATTTACGGGCCAAGTAGTGCATTACCATGGTTTAACTGATATTTCAGATCAGGAATGAAGCTGGAGGGCGTGACAGATGAGCAATAAATATATTCCAACAATCAAGAGAAGCATCGACTCTAAAATCTGGAAAGACCCCGTGAAGTCATGGCAAGATATGTGTGAGATTTACAAGAATCTCTATGAAATTCGCGTGCCTTTTGGTACCACTTTTCAAATGTTGTGCCCTCCTGACCCGCGTGATGTGGCAAAAGCTTTTCTCCGACGCGGGACATTGTTAGAAAAAGATGAAAAGAAAAAAAACGGTATAAATCCTAATGCTATTGTTGGGTCAATCATTTTCGATTACTTTTCCGACAAGGGTATCTCTGAGTGTCTACGACATACATTAGATTTAGCTTATACAGTTGAAAGAAAAGTATTCTCTTTAAAGAAGGCTGGTACTCCTCATAAAATACCTGATGTTATCAAGATGCCACCTATTAAATAAAAAATCCATAACTATAGCGACATGATAAAACCCATAGAAACGATTTACAAAGGTTATAGATTCCGATCACGCCTTGAAGCACGATGGGCAGTTTTTTTTGATGCCTTGAATATCCCATATCAATATGAAGTTGAAGGTTTCAAGATGGCAAATGGTGACAAATATCTTCCCGATTTTCTGCTGCCAAAAGTTCCTTTTCTATTTGCTGAGGAGCCGAAGACAATATTTTTCGAGGTGAAGCACTTGGGTGGCGTTGATATGGAAAACTTAAAGAAATTTCTCAATTTCGCAGGAAGTTCACCATATGCACTCATTACATGTTACGGTGATCCCTGGCTTGATACTACACTCAGTTATTTTAAAGGCTTTAAAGACGAAAAATATTATATTTCAGAATGCAAGTTTGCACAGTGGAAGAGTGGCGATCGAATAGAAACTGGCATTGTTGTAAAAGACATTTTGACAACTCTTCTATCTTCAGAGGATCTCTATTGGGAAGTAGCAAAGGAAAAAGAAATCATGACCGCTTACATTTCTGCAAGGGCTGCGAGATTTGAACACGAAACGATCGCAGAGTAGTTTAAGAAAATTGATTAAAAAAATCAGGGCATAACACATGGCTCGACCCGACATGGGATAAACGCTACACGATTTTCAACTACCCTATTTAACCCGTGCAGGTTCAGCCCAAACGTTATACATCTTTCCTGATTATCCTCAAATATTTTACATTCCTTGGGTTGTTTGTTCTATGTGATCTTCAAAATTCATGACAGGAAGCAAAAGAACTAAATCATAGTTTCCATTTAAC
>VGWZ01000031.1 GCA_016873595.1 Nitrospira sp. | reverse complement strand
AACTTTGTGGTTGGATGTTCAACAATCCTGTCTGCAAGCCATTCAGTAGTACGTACGAGGAAATGTCCACTTCCCATTGCAGGATCTAATATATTTAGTTCTAAAACAGCATTAGCAAAGGAGTTATTCTTTTTACCGCTTTTTATTGCATTTTGAACAGATTCACTCTCTTCTAACTTCTTTATTAAAGGTGAAAGGGTTTCTTCCACAAGGTATCTAACAATATAATCAGGCGTATAAAATGTCCCTGTTGATTGTCGTTTTTTATACTCCTCATTTAGAACTACTCGACCATTACGAATTTCTAAACTACCTCCTAAAAGACCCTCATAGATATCGCCAAGCTGCCTAACCTCAAGATCAGCATAATCAATAGTTCCAAAGTCAATCTCTTGCTGTCCTCTGCCCATTGTTGGACCTGAACTAAAGATCAAGTCTTTTAATACCTTTGAAAGGGATTTCTCACCTATGCGCCATTTCTCTAATTCTTTATAGCGATTGTGATCAAAGAGACCACCGTTATACTGTGGAACATTACATGCCTTGTTTCTTGAAGGTTGATCACCATTAATCAAGTGGAATAGATTTAATAATTGTTCATACAGTTCCGTAAAATCGTCTGACTGGTATTCAAGTTCATGCCTTATTTTTGGAATAAGTCTTTGAAGGGAGTATCGTTCACGATAGTTTTTCTTTGAACCTGCACCATAAGGCTTAACAGGTAACAACCCTCTGCTTTCAGCATATAAAACAAAAAGTAAACGATAAAGAAAAATAAGGCTGATGTCATAAAGCTTAGGTAAATCTCCTGGTGAAATATTGTTTTCCTTGTAAGAATAGAATCCATTGGCAAGGTCTTCTATGACAGTAAAAATTCTCTTCCTTAATTTCTCTTCAAGCGCTGTCTGATATTGAATAGCTTCACTTATTATCTCATCTAAGGGACATGTTCCGTCTGCCGCTATAAATGCTTCAGGCCGAAATAGTGTAAGAAAAATCTTAAAATCTTCATAGGTGCAAAAGTAATTCTGTCCAGCAAGTCTAAATTGGAAATATGCGCTTGGCATAGAATCACGATTATATAATCTCCACACCCCTCCATTTGTCAGGATTGCCCACTTAAAAAATGGATTCCCTAATTGGTCAGTTGCATCACTTAGGTAATCTCTAACTTGCTGATGTGGAAATCTTCCCGGTGTCTCTTTTTTGGAAACTGCATCAAGAGGGTGATTAACCTTTTTAGCCTCTAAGAGACAGAGGGCTAACCTATACTGGTCAGTTGGTTTATAGTTGAATGCTTTTTCTTTTGTATCTTCATCTTGAAAAAGCAAATAATCCGGAACCTGACGTCGCTGTAACGCAGGTAATTTTCTGAATGGCAGAAAAGCGAAACCAAACTTTTCAAATATTTTTTCGAGGAATTCCCTCTTTGTAATTTCTTCATCACCTTTGGCTAACCCTAAGTACTTTTTCCCCCACAACTCGGAAATGTAATCATATAGAGGTCTTGCAAATTCATCCGTAGGCCATAGTTGGAAATCTTTTAATCTTGATCGGATGAAGTGTTCAGAGAATATTCCGTTTGTTTCCCATGCAGGAGCAAGATCTAGAAGAAAGGAGAGAGTTTCTATACCGCGCCTTTTCCTTGGCATAAGCTAATTATAATATCTTTAATAACTCCATTACTACCATCTGACATTTTTCCGCTGCCAGTCTTAAATCCCATTTGCTTGTATCCCTGTCCTCTACAATATTGCTTATCCCTCTTATCTCAACCAGTGGAATTCCATATAAAGTACATATATGTGCAACTGCAGCACCTTCCATGTTTTCACATAGAGCATTATATCTTTTTTCGAGTTCTCTCGCCCTTTTAAACGTACCTGTACTTGCAGAGACAGTAACAAATGGTCCTGATTTTATTTTAGTAATGGGTGACACGTGATGAGTGACAAGATTGAAAGAGTCAAGGGCTTTCTCCAGAAGCTTTTTATCAAGCGGGAATTCGTTAAAATACTTCTTTTTCGATTTTACTAAAAATGGTATTCCAATGACTTCAGATGTGTGAAGACCATCCTTGAGACAGACTCCTTCATCTCCGTAAATCTCCTTTTCTGCAACTGCGATATCTCCTGTTTTTAAGCCCGATGAAGGATATGCACCGCCAACCCCAAAATGAATAATTACTCCGGGAGAGAACTTTTCTATTAAGATTGTTGTCGCATGGGAAGCATTTGTTTTTCCGATCCCGGAGGTAAGATAGATAACAGATTTATTATGTATTTTCCCATTATAGAAGGTTACGTCTCCGGATACCTTATCACTAACCTTTTTAAGATTTTTCAGGATAACACTACCCTCAAATGGTACGGCTGATAGTAACCCGATAAATCTTTTGTCTTTTAACCCTTTCACTTTCGCTCATTTTACCATCAGTTCTCATAGTAAAGGAAGTATATTAAAATGTTAGAAATATCATTACCTCTCCTCGTTTCTCTGTACCATTTGACAAAGGTTTTAGATTTCTTATAATGTTTAATAGCGTGCAGGAGCATTTATAATAAATATTACCTAAATTGAGCGATTTGTTTATTTAAAACCATATTAATCAAGGTATTCTAAAGAAAATGCAATCACCCAATAAGTGTCATTCTCTGGCTTGACCAGAGAATCCAGGGTTTCCCGTGAAAACGGGAATCCAGGGTTTCCTGTGCAAACAGGAATCCATTTCCTGTGTATAGTTCCCCGCTTTCGCGGGGACGGCGTCTGGATTCCCCGATCAAGTCGGGGAATGACAAAGTATTAGAATCGCTCAATTTAGGTATTAATTAAAAATGAAAACGGAGTTTGCATTGAGACTTCCTGAATGGATAAAGACTGAAAGTTTTGCAGGCATTCATGATACAAAACGTATACTCAGAAACTACGGTCTTTCAACTGTATGTGAAGAGGCACGATGCCCGAATATGGGTAAATGCTTTTCCAGGCCTACTGCTACGTTTATGATACTCGGTTCAAAGTGCACAAGAAACTGTGGTTTCTGTGCAGTTGAGCATTCAATGCCAGAGCCTCTTGACACTGAAGAGCCTGAACGGGTTGCACTGGCTGCAAAGGATATGAAATTAAGGTATGTCGTCATTACCTCTGTGACAAGGGACGACCTTCCCGATGGTGGCGCAGAACATTTTGCGAGAACTGTCTCTGCTCTAAGAACGCATCTGCCTGATGCAAGAGTGGAGGTGCTCACGCCTGATTTTAAGGGCGATATACATGCCCTATTTTCATTGTTGCATTCAGGGCCAGATGTCTATAACCACAATGTTGAAACTGTCCCGAGACTCTATCCCTTTGTCAGGCCACAAGCAGATTACTCCTGTTCACTTACTCTATTGAAGGATGCTAAAAGGATTGCACCAGAAATAATTATTAAGTCAGGACTTATGTTAGGCCTCGGAGAAACACTTAATGAGGTTATTAACGTCCTGAGAGATCTGCGCTATGTAGGTTGTGATTTTGTTACAATAGGCCAATATCTGAGGCCTTCAAAAACAAATCTGCCTGTTGTTGAATATATAAGGCCTGAGATATTTGAAAGACTTCGTCTTACGGCATTGAGTATGGGCTTTAACTATGTATCATCTTCTCCTCTTGTAAGGAGTTCGATGAATGCCGAGGAAATGATAATGGGCAGTGGAGTGAGATTGCTTCGCTACGCTCGCAATGACAGAGAAGATAAAGAAGGAATAATATAAAAAGGGTATGTTTGAATTTAATAAGATAAAAAGGCTTCCACCGTATGTATTCAGTATTGTCAATGCCCTGAAGATTGAGGCAAGACAACGCGGAGAAGATATTATTGACCTTGGAATGGGAAATCCTGATGGTGCAACACCGAAACATATTGTCGATAAACTATGTGAGGCTGCACACAATCCTAAAAACCACAGATATTCTGCCTCCAGAGGCATAACCCAGTTAAGGAATGCAATTTGTGAATGGTATTTAAGACGCTATGATGTTGTCCTTGACCCTGAGTTAGAAGCAGTTGTCACAATAGGTTCTAAAGAGGGTCTCTCTCATCTTACGCTTGCAACCATAGGGCCTGGCGATGTTGTAATGACACCAACCCCTGCATATCCCATACATCCATACGGCGTCATAATATCAGGCGGTGAGGTGAGGAGTATCCCGATAGGACGGGGCATTGACTTCTTTAAGGAGATGGAGAAGGCATATAAGTCGTCGTGGCCAAGGCCGAAGATGTTGATCATAAATTTCCCTCATAACCCGACCACACAGGTTGTTGAGGGACTCGGCTTTTTTAAAAAAATTGTGGATTTTGCAAAAGAAAACAATATCATTGTGATACACGATCTTGCATATGCTGATTTGTGTTTTGATGATTATAGGGCACCAAGCTTTCTTCAGGTTCCAGGTGCAAAAGATGTTGGTGTTGAGTTCTTCTCAATGACAAAGAGCTATTCAATGGCAGGGTGGAGAGTCGGTTTCTGCGTGGGGAATCAGGAAATTGTTGGTGTACTCGCAAAGATAAAGAGTTATCTTGACTATGGCATGTTCCAGCCAATACAGATCGCAAGTATTATCGCGCTGCGAGGTCCTCAGGATTGTGTTGAAGACATAAGAAAGACATATGAGTCAAGACGTAATATCCTCATAAAAGGACTTCACAGGGCCGGCTGGATTGTGGAACCTCCGAAGGCAACCATGTTTGTCTGGGCAGAGAT
The DNA here is from genome assembly GCA_016873595.1 of Nitrospira sp. Lineage (GTDB taxonomy): Bacteria > Nitrospirota > Thermodesulfovibrionia > Thermodesulfovibrionales > SM23-35 > VGWZ01. Next base: position 8,730 of record VGWZ01000031.1, on the reverse strand, counting down.
ACCAGAGCCATTCAAAAAAATGGGCTCTCTCGAGTTTTGCAAGCTCCTCATCAATGAAGGAGGAGTTGCAGTATCTCCTGGAATCGGATTTGGTGAGGGTGGAGATCACTATATAAGATTTGCCCTTGTTGAAAATGAACACAGGATTAGACAGGCAACCAAAGGAATAAAAAAGGTGCTGAACAGATGATAAACGTCGGCATAATCGGTTTCGGGACTGTAGGGACAGGTACTGTGAGAATCCTTCTCGAAAATAAAGACATCCTTAAAGACAGACTTGGATTTGAAGTAAACCTGAAGAGGATTGCTGACCTCGATATAGAACGAGACAGAGGCATAAAGATTCCTGAAGGGATTCTTACTACAGATGTAGACGCTGTGCTGAATGATCCGGACATTGCAATAGTGGTTGAACTCATTGGAGGTATCAGGCCTGCAAAAGACTTCATACTCAAAGCAATTAATAATGGGAAACATGTTGTCACCGCGAACAAGGCACTCCTCGCTATTGATGGGAATGAGATATTTAATGCTGCGCTCAAGGCTGGAGTTGAGATAGGGTTTGAGGCAGCAGTCGCAGGTGGCATTCCTATTATAAAGGTAATAAGGGAGGGCCTTGTTGCAAATAGGATAAAGGCTGTATACGGGATAATCAATGGAACGTCAAATTATATACTCACAAAGATGACAGAAGAGAATGTTGAGTTTTCAGATGCGCTCAAAGAGGCACAAAAGCTTGGTTATGCTGAAGCTGATCCTACATTAGATATCGAGGGTATAGATTCAGCCCATAAACTCGCAATCCTCGCATTTTTGTCATACGGCATCCCGATTCCTTATAAAGATATTTACATAGAAGGGATTTCAGGAATTTCTCCACAGGACATCAGTTTTGCTTCTGAGCTTGGTTACAAGGTAAAACTCCTCGCCATTGCAAAAGAGACTGACAGCGAAGTAGAACTCAGGGTCCATCCGACAATGCTTCCAAAGGATTATCTCATCGCTAAAGTGGATGGCCCTTTCAACGCCATATACATTGAAGGAGATGCGACAGGTTCAACCTTATATTATGGAAGAGGAGCTGGAGCTATGCCGACAGGAAGCGCTGTGGTGAGTGATATCGTCAATATCGCAAAGGATATCAGCAAGAATGCGACAAAGATGATAGCTGTACTGGCAAAAACGACAAGGGATATCAGAATAAAAAAGATGGACGATGTGATATCAAAGTATTATTTCAGGTTTTCTGCACTTGACAGGCCAGGAGTACTCTCAAAAATTTCAGGAATACTCGGCAATCATGATATAAGCATCGCTTCAGTGATTCAAAAAGGCAGGAGGGTTGGAGAGTCGGTCCCGCTTGTTGTCCTTACCCATAAAGCAAAGGAGAAAGATGTAAGGCAGGCGATTAAGGAGATAGATCAGCTCCCTGTTGTTACAGACAAGACGGTATTTATAAGGGTTGAAGGAAAAGAAGAAGAGTAAGAAGGAAAAAGACTCGTGGAATTTACAAGGGAGCAACTTCAACGATATAAAAGACATTTTATCCTTCCTGAAGTAGGGAAAGAGGGACAGGCAAAGATTGCAAAGGCAAGGGTCTTTATTGTCGGTGCTGGAGGCCTTGGTTCTCCTGTTGGTTATTATCTTACTGCAGCAGGTGTCGGAACGATCGCAATAATCGACAATGACAATGTCGAATTGAGTAATCTTCAGCGTCAAATAGCACACAGTATGAAGACAATAGGAAAACCAAAAGTAATCTCAGCAAAGGAGACTTTCGAATCTCTCAATCCTGATGTGAATGTGATTGCTCTCCAGCAGAAGTTAACAAAAAACAATATCCTCAATTTGATAAAAGATTATGATATCATCGTTGACTGCACTGACAACTTTCCTGCAAGGTTTCTGGTCAATGATGCCTGTGTGATCATCAAAAAGCCTCTTATAACCGGTGCGATTTTAAAATTTGAGGGACATGTAACAACCATTATACCGGGTGATGGTCCATGTTACAGGTGCCTTTTCGAAGAACCTCCTCCTCCGGGTGTTATGCCTTCTTCTCAGGAAGTCGGACTCCTCGGTGTTATTCCCGGGGTAATTGGTGTTCTTCAGGCAACTGAAGTCTTAAAGCTCATTCTTGGCATAGGAGAGATACTTAAAGGAGAACTTCTGATATATGATGCACTAAAATCATCCTTTAGGAAAATAAAGGTCCCAAAGAATACTGACTGTCCTGTATGCAGTAATCACCCGACAATAAGAGAACTTACTGATTATAGCGAAAAATGCTGTGCAGTCTAAGGCACAATTAGTTGTCCCCTCTCACTTAGTATCTGAAATTATCTCTCATTGCAGAAAGGTTTATCCTCACGAGGCATGTGGGATACTTGCAGGAAAAGATGGGGTTGTCAAAAAAGTTTATAAGATGACGAATATTGAGAACTCAGGTGTCAGTTACATGATGGAGCCCAGTGAACAGTTTATCATCATGAAGGAAATGAGAAAAGAAGGTCTTGACATGGTCGCACTCTATCATTCTCATCCACATTCAGATGCATATCCGTCACCAAGGGACGTAAAACTCGCATTTTATACCGAGCCGGTATATGTAATAGTAAGCCTTATCAATGAACCCGAGATAAGGGCATTTACCATAAATGAGGATGGCGTGAATGAAGTTGAGATGAAAGTTGTTTTAAAGTAAACCCCGTTAGAAAGCTTGCCCCGTCTATCTCATTAAAAAATGAATCTCTAACTGGAGGCAAGGGGCTTTCTTTCTAACGGGTAAAATATTACAATAATCTTAAGCTAAAGTGGAGAAATGATGAGTTATGTCAATGGCCTGAAATGCAGGGAATGTGGAAGAGAATATCCCATTGAGCCGGTCTATGTGTGCGAATTCTGCTTTGGCCCCCTTGAGGTCATTTATGACTATAAAAATATAAAGAAGGTGCTCACAAAAAATACAATAGGGAAAAGAGAAAAAAACCTGTGGAGATACCGAGAACTGCTTCCTATAGATGGCGAACCACAGGTAGGTCTCAACTCAGGATATACTCCGTTGTTAAAGGCAGATAATCTTGCAAAAGAACTTGGGATTGATGAGCTTTATATTAAAGATGACACGGTTGCGCATCCTACGCTCTCATTTAAAGACAGGGTTGTAGCCGTTGCACTCACAAAAGCAAAGGAATTTGGTTTTGATACAGTAGCCTGTGCATCTACAGGAAACCTTGCCCATTCTGTATCAGCACAGGGTGCAAAAGCAGGATTCAAAAGGTTTATATTTATTCCGGCAACGCTTGAGGCGAGCAAAATAATCGCTTCACTCGTTTATGAGCCCAACTTAATTGCTGTTGACGGTAATTATGACGAGGTAAACAGGCTCTGCAGCGAGATCGCAAATAAATACAAATGGGCATTTGTGAACATAAATATAAGACCATTTTATGCAGAAGGCTCAAAAACACATGGGTTTGAGATTATAGAACAGCTTGGCTGGAAAGCACCTGATAGTATCGTGGTGCCCTGTGCAAGCGGCTCACTCCTCACAAAGATATGGAAAAGCTTCAAGGAGTTTAAGGAGATAGGAATAATAAAAGAGCTTTCCACAAAGGTATTTGCAGCTCAGGCAACAGGATGTTCTCCTATATCCACAGCGATAAAACAGGGTATGGATGTCATCAGGCCTGTAAAACCAAATACCATAGCCAAATCCCTTGCAATTGGGAACCCTGCTGACGGGTTTTATGCGACTCAGGCAGTAAAAGAGAGTAACGGCTATGGTGAAGATGTCTCAGACCAGGAGATTATCGATGGGATAAAGCTCCTTGCAAGGACAGAGGGTATATTTTCCGAGACAGCAGGTGGTGTTACTGTTGCAGTAACAAAAAAACTCTTAGAGATGAACAAGATTACACGGGATGAGACAGTAGTCATCTGTATTACCGGAAATGGTCTTAAAACACAGGAAGCTTTGAATGGCCAGACTGTTTCACCATATTACATAAAACCTAATCTTGCTTCTTTTGAAGAAGTACTAAAAAAGATAAGTCTTTAGTTGACTGTTTATAGAGGAGATACATAGATGGCAGTTATAGTAAGAATTCCCACACCCCTTCAGAGGCTCACACAGGGGAAGGAAGAAGTAGAGAGTAGACCAGGGACAGTCATATCCCTCATCAATGACCTTGATAAGAGATTTCCTGGAATAGGTGAGCGAATCTCCGAAGGAGGAAAAATAAGAAGATTTGTCAACATCTATGTGAACGAAGAAGATATAAGATTTCTTAAGGCTGAAGAGACAGAAATTAAAGATGGCGATGAAGTCTCAATTATACCTGCAATTGCAGGTGGACGATAGGATATGGAGGGACCAATGAAAAAGAGGATAAAGTTAACCTTCCCCCAGCATCTTGTGAAGGAGCCTGTTATCTTCACAATGGCGAAGAAATATGATGTGATGCCGAATATCAGGAGGGCAAGGGTCACAGAAACAGTTGGAGAGATGGTTCTCGAGCTTGAGGGAAAAGATGAGAACCTCGAAAAAGGGATACAGTCTCTCAGGGATCAGGGAATCAATGTTGAACTTATTGAAGGAGATATAGTCGAGTAAAAACTGTAACGAATCGCATGTTCCGGGGATTGGAAGCTTGGAAGGTTGGAAGGTATATCGTTACACATAATTAGTTACTCATTGATTGTTTTCGTAAGAAAGGGAAAAGTAAAAAGATACAATGGCATGGCAAGGAGTAATTGAGGAATATCGGGACTTTCTGCCTGTAAGTGATAAGACACCAATCGTGACTTTGAAGGAAGGAAACACACCTATTCTCAGGGCGGAGAATCTTAAGAAAAAGTTAGGTATCAACATTGAAATCTATTTTAAATTTGATGGTGCAAATCCCACAGGATCCTTTAAGGACAGAGGAATGACCCTTGCGCTTTCAAAGGCGATAGAGGCTGGTTCAAAAGCTGTCATCTGCGCATCAACAGGGAATACATCAGCTTCTGCATCAGCTTATGCTGCAAAGGCTGGCATTAAGGCAATCGTTCTGATTCCCGAAGGGAAAATTGCACTTGGAAAACTTGCCCAGGCACTTGTCTTTGGAGCACATGTGATTCAAGTAAAAGGAAACTTTGACCAGGCACTGAATATAGTGAAGGCTATAGTGGAGAAATATCCTATTACACTGGTAAATTCTATTAATCCTTTCAGGCTCGAAGGGCAGAAATCTGCATCTTATGAAGTCTGTGACCAGCTCGGCTTTGTACCTCACTATCATGCACTCCCTGTTGGCAATGCAGGTAATATAACCGCATACTGGAAAGGATACAAGGAATATAAAAAGGCTGAAAAAATTACTTCTCTGCCGATAATGCTTGGATTTCAGGCAGCAGGTGCTGCACCTCTTGTGCAGGGTAAACCTGTGGAAAAACCTGAAACCATTGCCACTGCAATCAGGATTGGAAATCCAGCAAGCTGGAAAGGAGCGATTGGTGCAAGGGATGAATCAGGTGGCAGGATTGATTCTGTAACTGACAGTGAAATATTAAATGCTTACAGCCTCATTGCCTCTATAGAAGGAATTTTTTGTGAACCTGCATCTGCAGCATCTCTTGCTGGTGTGATAAAATTGTATAAAGAGAACTATTTTAAAAATGGTGACAGTGTTGTCTGTACACTTACTGGGAGCGGTCTCAAGGACCCTGATATTGTTTTTAAAGTGTCAAAGGAACCGCTTAAGGTTAAGGCTGAGACACAGGCTGTTGAAAAGGTAATAGAGGGAATTATATGAAGTATATCGTCCTCGTTGGTGACGGTATGGCAGACCGTCCAATAAAGGAACTTGGCGGGAAAACGCCACTTCAAAAGGCATTCACCCCAAATATGGATAAACTTGTGTTTAACGGATTAATAGGCAGTGTAAAGACCATACCGCAGGGTTTTCATTCTGGCTCAGATGTTGCAAATTTAAGCATCCTCGGTTATAACCCTTTGGAGTTTTATTCAGGGAGAGCTCCTCTTGAAGCAGCAAGTATGGGGGTCTTGCTCAAAGAAGATGACGCCGCATATAGATGTAACCTGGTTACTCTTAAATTTGGTGCAGGGAAGACAAAGGCTGTTATGGAAGATTACAGCAGCGGACATATATCAACAGAAGAGGCAAGAGAACTCATTACTGACATTAATAAAGAACTCGGCACAGAGATCATCAGTTTCCATCCAGGAGTGAGTTACAGACATCTCATGGTCTGGTCTGGTGGTGCACTAAATATTGAATGCATTCCACCTCATGATATTATTGGCAAGGAAATAACAGACTACCTGCCTGTTGGGGATAGGGAAGATGTGTTGCGAAAGTTAATGCTTAGTTCAACACGCATCCTCAAAAGCCATTCTGTGAACAAAGCGCGGTCAAAAACAGGGAAGAAACCTGCGAACAGTATCTGGCTATGGGGACAGGGGAAAAAGCCGAACATGCCAACCTTTAAAAAGAAATATTCGCTTGATGGTGCCCTTGTCTCTGCAGTTGACCTCGCAAAAGGTATCGGCATATATGCGGGATTTGAAATACTCAAAGTGCCAGGTATCACAGGGTATTTAGATACGAATTATCTGGGAAAAGCAGAAGCATCTCTCAAGGCACTCGAGAAGGTTGACTTTGTCTATATCCATGTTGAGGCTCCTGATGAGGCAGGTCATTCAGGAAACTACAAAGATAAAATAAGAGCGATTGAGGATTTTGATGCACTTGTTGTAGGGACTGTTATGAAAGGGATAGGTTCTTTTGAGAAATACAGGATACTTCTTATGCCTGACCATGCGACACCTGTAGAAGTCAGGACTCATACTGATGACCCTGTTCCATTTGTGATATTTGACAGCAGTCTCAAGATAAAGAATAAGGGCGCTTCCTTTGACGAGACCCTTCTTGAAAGAAAGGATATAATGAAGTTTGAGGAAGGGTATAAATTGATGGATTATTTTATTAAGGGGAAATGAGGCTTTTGAAAACTTCCCTTCATTTCCCTGCCCGCAATAAGTGGCTAACGGTCAAGGCTTTGTGCCGTGCCGACTGCCTTATCAATCTGATTTTCAATAATAAAGCAGGTGGCATAGAACAACTTCAAATCGCAATCTAAATATTTGGAGCACCGCAAAGCCTGTTGTTATGTGGAGTGGAATGCATCTATTCTGTCTTTAAGCAAATTCAACAACAGAAACTGAGCGCTTAACCGCAAAACTTTTCTTGTGCAATTTAATACGCTCAATTTCATGCAGCGTTTCTGCTTCAAGATAACTTTCTCCACAGTGTGGACAGGTAACGACAGGGACATTTTCTATGACAAAAATATCCTTACCCTTACCGCATGTCCTTGCAACCCTGCGGATGCGGGCGCCCTGTTTCCCACAATTATCACAAATCATTTCTTTACCTGTTCCCATATTTATATTATGGCATATACACAGTTAAGCACTCTGTTATCTGTCTGTTGCGGGCAATTCTCTTTTTTTCATCTTTTCTAAAAGTCTTTTCTTAATCGGCTCTGCCTCTGACCGAATTATTTTGATTTGCTCTTTTACAGACAGTTTTTTCATTCTCTCATAATTTCTTTCTCTGATTGAATGAAGCTCTTTCATAGTTTTTGATTCATTCATTGTTGTCCTCCTGAATCCAGCTTTGAGGGGTTAATATTTCTATCTCCTTAAAGCCAAGCATTCTATTTATCCCGTTTACGCCGCGGATGGTCTTTAACTTCACCATGTGCTTGAAATTCCAACTGACGAGAGCGTCGGCTTCGTTGCAAGTGGCAAGGGCTATATGCAATGCGTCATCTTGATATTTTTGAGGGATAATATCTTCATCAATATATTTCTGCGCCAATGAGAATACATCTTCATTGACAGAAACGATTTCTAAAACGATTTCTGATAGTTTATTCTCCAATTCCTGAAAAGGAGGTATTTCAGAGCGCGATATTTTTCACTTAAAAGAATATCTGAAATGATAACATCATACAGCCCCAGCTTTAGAACATCCCAAAACTTTATCGTTACCTCACGCTTTTCTGGAGAATCGTCTGCGAATAGGAATGAAGGCACTGAGGTGTCAAGGTATAGTTTTGTCTTTTTCAATAGCAGACTCCTTTTGATAATTATAGCATTTTAGAATGTCTGTTGCTTTCCCGAAGGGTTTGGACGTCAGTCTTTTGCAATAAACTCATAGATATCATGTAAATCATTGAGTGCTCGTATAGTCCATTTTATTTTGTAAACCACTTAGAAGTCTCCTTGACGACTTCCTCATGTGAAACAAGTCGGCCCTCACGGACGTCTTTCTCCGCACTTTCAAGTTTTTGTCTCAGGTAAAGCCGATATATTATTTCGTCAATATCTACTTCATCCGGTAAGTCTTTTATTAGTTCAAAAACTTCTTGTTTAGCGATAGTCATAACAACCCCCTTTCTTGTATTTAAACTATAGCATAATAGTACTCTTAGTAATGCCAAAGCCTTTGGTATTAACCTCTCTATGAGTCATAGACAAGCACCCTGTTATCTGCTGGTAGAGAGCAAGTGCACTTTTAAATAGTCGCTGTGAGGCTGTCTCAAAATAGTGGCACGAAACCTGCTTAGTATTTTCATAACTTTTTAGAAAGGAGGCAGGTGCATGTCATTTAAGGAATACAATCAGGATCAGCCATTTCTTCTTCCTTTATCGTTGCA
>VGWZ01000030.1 GCA_016873595.1 Nitrospira sp. | reverse complement strand
TCTCCTTTCGTTTAGAGTTAATTGTTTTCTAAGCTATTGATTCTAATACGAAAGGAGAATCTTTTTTAGATTTTATGAATATCTAACTGCATTATTTGGGTTAATCAGTCCTCAAGAAAACCGTACCGGATGCATTTGGAACATATCAGCCCTTCTTTCTCTGACTGCTGGACAATTGAGCCAAGGTCCTTCGATTTTTTAATATAGGCAGCAACCAGTTTTCGCGCCAGTCTATAACGGTGACTGTTCCATGCCTGACGGAGGGTCAGATTCTTCTCCCCGCTTTTATCTCCGCCATAACATGTCTCAAAGTCCCATTCCTTCTCAAAGACACCACAGCATGGTGAGATAGAGCCGTCCCAGTTTACCACAGTTGAGTTCCAGAGCCACTTGCACGTTGTCTGTCTTGTTTTAGTCTCAGGTCTTATGTCATCCGGATATTTTCTATAGAGAGGGTTGAGAGGCAGCCATTCCTCATTTTCTTTGACCCTTTTATAAAGGGGTAGTAGCAGTTCTTTGCCCATGTGTGTCCTCATGGGAGATGGGAAGAACTGAAGACCCAATTTTTGAGCCATTTCTCGAGCCATATCAATTTCAGACTCATTGTATTTATTAACAAGAAATTGCCAGATGAGGAGGGGAAATCGTGTATTGGTTTTTCTGTATGAGATGAGTTTTTCGATATTTTTAAGTACAGTTGACAGATTGCCGCCTCTACGATATTGAGAATAACTTTCTTGAGTCGCTCCATCCAAAGAGATTACGATGATATCTATCCCTGATTCAACAAGCTCTCTTGCGGTCTTATCAGGAAGGTAATGTAAGTTTGTGCTGAGCCCGATGACTGTATTGTATTTTTTTGCATATCTGATCATATTGGATAGTTCCGGGTTAAAAAGAGGTTCACCCCAGTTGCAGAGATTTATGGCAAACAGGTATGGACCAACCTCATCCAAGATGGTAGAAAAAAGTTTCTTATCCATTTTCCCCTTTGGCCGGGCTTTTATGTCCTGCCAAGTCGGACAGAGCGGGCACTTGAGATTACAGATATTTGTCGGGTCAATGACGAGGGAGTAAGGATAGCTGAATAGATAACTCTTTTTCATTTTCATCTCAAGCTGGTTTAACAGAAAGTTACCTATTTTTCTTGTTAAGTACTTTTTGTCTATGAATACATGTTTTAAAAAGGGATGTATTACAGATGGAAACTTCGCACATACCTGTTTTTCCATAATCGATGTGAGGATCGACATACTTTTTAAAGTAGCGGTTACAAGATTTTTTGTCAATGAGAGGCTTGTTTGATTAAGATAAAAATAGTCAGGTAAAATAAATGAAATGAAAATACTTTTAATCAACCCACCACCTTATGATTACGGGGAATATAGTCGCTTTCTTGAAAGGACACCTATCCAGACATATACCATGCCTTTAGGGCTTGGGTACATAGCTTCTTTTCTTGAAAGGGAAGGGTATGATGTTACCATCCTGGATGCTTATGTAAAAAAATTATCGTATGAGCAAATTGGTAATTTCATAAGAGAGCTTAACCCGGATGTTATCGGTATCCAGTGTCTCAGTGACCAGCGTGCAAGCTGGTTTATGCTGGTAGATTTGATAAGGGCTGTCGATAATACGATAAAAATTGTGTTAGGAGGGCCACATCCTTCATTAATGCCAGAACAGGTTATGACCAAATGCCATCCTGATGCTATTATAATCGGTGAAGGCGAAGAGACCATGCTCGAGCTTGTAAAGGCATGGGAGCAAGGAAGTGATGTCAGTGGAGTGAAAGGAATTGCCTATCAGAAGGACGGAGAGATACTATTCACTCAACCTCGAAAAAGGATAAAGGACCTTGATATTCTTCCCCTCCCAGCATATCACATGGTTGACATAAACGATTACCAGGGATGGGGTTTTCTGCAGCAGATATTCAAGACAAGGGGAATTAAAGAATTGCCCAAATATGCTTCGATTTCAACATCAAGGGGATGTTTTGGTAATTGCGGGTACTGTTCATCTCCTCTTATCTGGAAAAGGCAGTGGACACAGAGAAGTGCTAAAAATGTTGTTGATGAGATAGAAATGTTGAACAAAAGATATGGTGTTGAATTTATTATCATGACAGACGATGTTTTTTCGGTCAATCAGAAGAGGGTCATATCTATCTGTGAGGAGATACTAAGGAGGAATCTTCAAATCCTGTGGGGCTTTGAAACCGCAGTAAACCTTATTTCATATGACTTATTGAATTTGGCTAAAAAGGCAGGATGCTTTTGTATTCTATACGGTGTGGAATCAGGCTCAGCTACCATTTTAGCTAATATTTCAAAAAGGATTAAAGAAGAAGATGTTGTAAATGCTTTTAAAATGACGAAGGATGCAGGGATTGTTGCAGGGGCTTTTTTGATGATCGGCAATCCCGGAGAGAACGAAAAAAGCGTTGATGCTACCATCGAACTTTTGCGCAAGATAGAACCTGATATTATTTTGCCTCAGATAACAATGATAACTCCCAAGACTAAAATCTTTGATGTAGCAAAAGAGAAAAGTTGTATAGACGAGAGCTATTGGCTGACTGACTTACCATTCCCTTATTACACATGTGAAAGGAATTTAAAAACACTTTTACGATGGTATAGAAAACTGTTTTACTATAAGCACAGCAAGCTCGGCATTTTACTTCGAACAGTAAGGGATTATATAGAATTCAGTACAGGGATAAGGATAGACAGGGATGGGTTATCGAAAGTTGAGATGCCTCCCGCTAAGATTTGACAGTCGGCTTATCCGTGATCTTTATAATTTTAATCACCTCGCCTGTTGAATTATCATCATAAACAGGTAGCAGTCTCAGGAATCCAGTCTTGTTTGGCAGTCTGTTCAGGATATCACTTTTTAATGAGAATGCCTCTCCTTCAATATACATGCCGCCTCTGTCGCTGAATGAAGGAGAATAGGATACTTCCACAAGGTATCTTTTTGCGCCCTTGTGAGAAGGCCATATAATCTTTAACCTGCCGTTTATCGGATGAACCTCTGTGTATGTATTCCTATTTTGCAGGATTCTCGATACAAGGGGTTGAAAAAGTTTATTCAGCACGAACATTGATTTAATAATGAGAAAGCCCAGAACTTTATAGTGCTTTTTGTAATAATAGAGTGCGCTTTGCCTGTAGATTTTGCCTGCATCAATAGAACTATTTCTGAAGCTTTCCTCAAAATAGTGCTGTATTTCTGCATCGGGCAGATAATATATTTTCCAACCTTTCTTCTTAATGCGTTTTAAAAGGTCATGTTCCTCGAAAAAAAGAAAAAAATTTTCATCAAAGAGACCAACAGATTCGAATATCTCTCTCCGTACCATCAACAGGCCTCCGGTGACTCCATCTACTTCAGTTGGTATTTTAGCATTCCATACATGATATGCTGTTTTCCAGAACCACTTGGAAATCAGGTTATTCGGGAAGAAACGGCAAAATGGAGTGAAATGGATTATGCTCGTTTTTAGGTTGTGTATTCTCAAATCAGGAAACATGAAGTTTTTTTCATCATCCCAGAATATCTTACATCCTGCAACACCAGCATGGGTATGACTATCCATAAATTCAACCATCTTCTGTATTGCATTGGGAAATATAATAGTATCAGGATTTAAAATAAGAAAATATCTTCCTTTGGATAATCTAAATGCCTGGTTATGGGCTTTTCCAAATCCAACGTTTTCTCTGTTTTCGATTAGTCTTACATGAGGGAAGAGTAATCTAATCAATTCAGCACTTCCATCTTCTGAGAAGTTATCTACGACAATGATCTCGACGTCCATATCTTTTGTCGTCTCAATAACCGAACGAATACAATTTTCTATTACGTTTTTTGAATTGTAGGTAACTATGGATACCGTGACGTCAATGTACAACATGAAATATTACTCTACAGTGAAAGTGCTGTTGAAATGGCACAAGGAATTGAGTATTTCATATCCTGTATTAATTGTGCAGTCAATTGATTCTACAGCGATAGGTTTGTATGCCTGTTTATCAAATATGCCAACGTATATAAAATAGTTATCATTTACGATATTCAGATTGTCAACTGTTATAGATATCTTTTTTGTGCCTTCAAAGAGTATTGGTTCTCTACCCTGCATATGTGTTGACATGAAAGTTATTTGAAACATATCTCTTCTTAATATCGCCCAACCAATATGTCCATAAAAAGGCTCTAAGGATTTCACGACACATTCAATAATAAAGTCTTTTGACCCTTTCTGTTTCATTGATAAATCTGATATAAATAAAAATGAGCTTTGAGAACCTTTTGCGAGTTCAGTTTTGTATGCCTCTGCTTTTGTTTGTTCATGAGTAACATATGCATTTACAACATTTGAAGATTCTCCTAACATTTTGATTTGACCATGATCTATCCACATGGTTTTTTCACAAAATGTTTTTATCTGATATAAATCGTGAGAACAGAATATGATGGTTTTTCCACTCCTCTTGAAATCATCCATTTTCTCCAGACATTTTTTTTGAAAATACTGATCTCCTACTGATAAAGCCTCATCAATAATCAAGATATCTGGGTCAACTGCTGTTGCAACTGAAAAAGCAAGTCTGACATGCATACCAGAAGAATAGGTTTTGATGGGATAATGGATAAAATCTCCTAACTCAGCAAAGTCTATTATCTCGTTTATCTTTTTCTTCATAATGCCGTTGTCAATGCCAAGAAGTGATCCATAAAAAAATACATTCTCGATTCCTGTAAATTCTGGATGAAATCCGGAACCGAGCTCAAGGAGGGAAGAGACGAGGCCTTTTACCTCAAAGTGGCCGCGTGTAGGAGAAAGTGTCCTTGAGAGTATCTTTAAAAGAGTGCTTTTCCCTGCACCGTTGTCACCTATAATTCCAAGTGTTTCTCCTTTATTGAGGTGGAAGGTTACCCCGTTGAGTGCAACAAATTCTTTATGAAACGGCCTGTGGAAGACAAGTTCTTTCAGTCTGTCCAGCGGCTTATCATACAATTTGTATATCTTTGTTATATTCTCAACGTGTATAGCATCCATCTTCTTTAGGGAATCCTATAAAACATCTGCAAATCCAGCCTTCAATTTTTTGAATGTATAGAACCCGCCGATTAGCGCGACAATCGAGATCAAAAAGATGACACTGACGTATAAAATCGATGGCATCTCTTTCAAAAGAATGATTTTTTGATATGAAGAGGCGAAATACGTCATGGGGTTGAAGTAAAAAACTATTCTTAGTCTCTCCGGTACAGACTCGATACTGTATATGATTGGTGATAAAAAGAACATTGTCTGGAGAGCATATCCGAGGATCTGACCGAGGTCCCTTATGTAAGGTAAAAGTGCTGCTAAAAGCATACCCAGCCCGAGAGAAAATATAAACTGGAGGAAAAGGATAGGAATAACCAGAAAAACTACGGGACTGAGTGCCCCGGTTGTTGCATAGGCTGTCAGAAAAAGCAAAAAGCCGATGAGGTTGAGTATATAGCTTGAAGTGGTTACCGCAACCGGCAGGAATATTTTTGGAAAAGAAATTTTTTTCACTATTTCTGAGTTTTCGATTATGGTATTTGATGATCTAAGAACTCCCTCTGAGAATGCAAGCCAGAAAAAGAATGAGGAAAGAAGGAAATAGATATATGGTACATGCATATTTGCATATGGGCGTGCCTTAATAATGGTTGAAAAAACAAACCAGAAAAGGACAATTTGAACAACTGGTATAAGGATAGTCCACAGTAAACCTAAGCCTGAACCAGCAAATCTTACCTTGATGTCTTTCTTCAGAAAATAAAAAAGAAGACGTAGTTTTCCCCACATGCTAAAGCGTAAATCTTATCGTATTGCCAGAAAGATTCATTCCTCATTACCGCTTTGAGGGGATACCCGGTACCGGTGGTGAAACCTCCACCTGAGGTGGTTTAGATACAATGGCTGGAACCACGGATTCTTTCCTCTCTTTTTGTCGTTTAACAGGGATAACTATCTGATCTTCTCCCCTTACCATCACTATTCTGTCAGCCTCTATATCTTTAAGGGTATAACCGCTTATAGTATCGCCTTTTTTCATGGCTATTTGTCTTTTCCCCCTCCCTGGTGTATTACGAGGTGCTTTTAGGTCTTCGAGATATGCAATCTTTACATCATCTGTTATCATAGTCCCGTATAGTACAAACTCAGGCTTTGGTAGTTGTTGTTCCCCTTTTTTCTCAGGGGGGATTTTTCTTTCTGGATGGAACAGGGTATCATCGGCTATGGCGGCATATTCAAGAGGTGTGGGCATTTTTACCTCCTGAGAGACCTCTTCTTTTTTCTCCTCACTGCCTTTTTTAGCAGGAGGTGGCATATATGAAGCCTTTATATCAAACATAGGAAGGAGGATATGATTAGCAAATATGGCTATCGCCACTACCAATATTATATTAAGCAGATTTATGTTCCTTATGATCGTCCTGAATTGCATTGTAATAATATCCCTACTATTCAAAACTCTGAACCACAATAACTCCTCTTTCTTCTGCCTTTTTAAGAAAGGCCTTTGTTGCATAATCTGAAAGTTCTGCCACTTTTATCTCGGTCCTTTTCTGAGCCTCTGCGAGCTCTTTCACTATCTGCTTTAGTTCATTGAAGTCGCTCATCTTTACAAGTTCTGTGTATGCAGAAGTTATGATATCGGCAAGGACTACTGCCTGCCTCTTTTCAAAAACCTTCTCCAACTTCTTTCTTGCCTCTATTTTTCTTATATCTTCTGCTGTCTGCATGATTCCTAACCTTATTTTGTCTTAATTATAGCACAGCTCGTAAACCCTGTCGTTGTATAAATTGGTATGAGCGGAAAGCTACATGCAAACCATGAGTCTGTTATGCATCTCATCTTCCAGCTGTTAAGGCAGATACATCTAATTTTAGCATGAGTTCCCTCGGGTCCCTGTAGTTTCTAATCCTTATGTCAAACTCTTTTACCACGAGATATGGAGTCCGTGTCTCTATGGAGTAAAGGACATCGCTCAGTGCTCTTGAGTCAGGCATGACTGCATCTATAATTACATTTATAACTTTGAATTTACCAAGGTCTTCAGGCTTTCCAACCCGTTCACTTGATATCGTTCCTCCCCTGCCTGTAATGATGCCTTTGACTATTTCCTGTAATTGTGCTGCTGAAAGGGAAGGTGTCTGCCCTGTTATGAGCTTTGAATCGTCAGCCTTTCTTGTCTCTTTCAACGAGGCAAGTTTCTTCTCCAGTTGAGGTTTTTCTGAGATGAGGGTAATGTACTTTTCAAGGGTTTTTGTCTTTATAGCCTGCCCTTCTCTAAGAGAGGCTGTCTCTGCCTGAATCCTTAAGAACCCGTACTGATATATACCAAGCCCAAGCAGTATAATGCCTAAAGGTATGCCGACTATCAATATCTTACTTTTTCTCACTTTTCACCCTTTCTTCCTCATCTATTTTAGGTCCCTCAATCTCCATCTTTATATTAAACCTATCGGCACGCATTCCCGCATCCCTAAATGTTGGAGATGCAAACGCTACCTTTTGAAAATATTTTGATGCCTCGAGCTTTGGTAGAAGCTCTGTTGCTGAGCTTGCATAACCCTCGATCTCTACTGTTGTCTCTATAATCCTCACTCTTATGAGCCATGCGGTCTTTGGAAGAATGGTGGTGAGTTCTTTGAGGATATTGAGTGCCATTGGCCTATTTTCCTTAAAATTGTTTATTGTAGAGATCTCATTGCTCAGAGTATCTATCTCCTTTTTAAGTGCCTCAACCTTTCTGACCTCTTCCCTTCTCAGCATTATCTGATGGTCAATCTCCTTGAGCCTTTTTTCTTCTATTCGAAGAGGTGCAACCATATAGAGAATCCACAGGGCTATGATTGCGCATATGAGGATTATTGTGAAAGCCATGGGTGTTTTTGATATCTCATGGCGACCTTTTTCAAGCAGATTTATTCCCTTTGCCTTTGACCACAACGATTCAAGAACCCCTCCAATGGCAGCATAGGTAAGTTCTTCCTGCGGCTCTGAAAGCTTGATCTTTGTATCAGTCTCATTCAGTATCCTGACAGGGAGGCTCTGTAATTTCAGCATTTCTTTTAAAGTAGGACTACTATCTTTTAAAATGGCTATAATCTGGGGTGCCTTCCCTTGTTTTTTGACAGCATCTATAAGGGGTTCAATTTCTGTCATAATCGTATCTACCTTTGATTTCTCGACCCCCCCTTCACCCCCCCTTGCTAAGGGGGGGATAGGGGGGGTGCTGAAACTGCCTGTAAAGGTACTGGTTATAGAGCCATCGAGGAATAAGGCACCTTCATATCTATCCCCTTTTATTTCTAAAAAAATAAAGTCTGTTCCTTTATCCATATAATGGCAAAGAGTAACTATACATGAGAGATTCACTGTTACACGGGAAACGTGAATACCTTTTTCTCTGAGCGCGTTTACATATGGTGTTATTGAATCTGCTTTTGCTACAACAATCAAAAGGGTAAGTTTTTTGCTGTTTTCCTTTAATACCCTGAAATCGTAGAATGCATCTTCAGGACTGAGAGGGGTCAACCTGTCCAACTCATATGAAACGACGTCCGAGAGTTTTTCTTTAACAGTAGACGGAAACTCTGCGATCTTGATAATAGCCCACGCTTTTGGAATGCTCAGGGTTACATCTGTTTTTGCGATTCCAAGGTCACTCATGGCTAAGGTTACTGATGAGGCAAGTACCTCTGGCTGTGGATACTTTTCCTGATCCATTGGATATTTTCTGGATTTTCTTATCTTTATCTGCGATAAAAATCTTGAGCCATAGGCAATAGACATGCTGCCTTTCTCAATTGAAACACACAGATTTTTCTTTGGCGCTATTATATCATCAGCGATACTGAAGGTAAGGATCCTCTGCAAAGGTTTCCACATCTCCTTCAGTTTTATAGCTGAATCAGAGGCAATTGATACTAATTTTTTAATGGCTATTGTCCTTGTCATTGTGTTTTGTGTGATGGGTTCTTGTAATAAACATATCTGAATTTATTGTTTGCCTCAATGACAACCGTTGCCTTGATAGCATAGCCTGCCTTTCTATTCCCTTTATAAGCAACTGATTCAATGGTGTATGAATTGGTTCCTCCTGTAATAATGTACGGCGCCATAGTGATGTAATTTTCACCAAGAATCCCCTGAATTTCCTGTATGCCCATTATCTCTTTACTCTGCCTGTAGTTTATTATCCCATCAGCAAGCTCAGGCGTCATGCCCGGAATTGCCATGAGAACCTCCTTTGGTGCTGTATTTATATTAATCTGGCTGCTTATTGAATTGACCGTGAGAAAGTCAATGATACCATTTTTTTCACCGCTTCCATAAAGTATCTCAGGCTTTACTCCCTTAACCAGTAAGAGTTCTTCCAATGTGTCAAAATTCGCATTCTTTGCTTTATAAGGAGTGGGCAGAGACATGTAGTAATCACTCTCAGCACCATGAAGCCTGTGAAGGTCGTCAGGGTCTTTCCAGTCCATTATGGAATCTACAATCGTATCTACCTCTTCTGCCTGGACTCCTACGTTCAGCAAAAGATTTTTTAATATTATATCAGATACTGAGTTTATGTTCACATGCCCTGCTTCATCCATAATTCTGATAGTGTAGTATCCATCTTCCATCTGGACAGTGTAAGGCGTTCCATCTATTTTCCATATATCACTGCCTTCGACAGAAAAGTTTTGATTTCTGTAAAAGAGTTCCATTATACCTCTTTCTATTCCTGCTTCTGCAAGGAATTTCTTTTCCATCCCTTCCTTGAAGACTAATGTGGCATGCGACTCTGTCCTTGTCATATAGGAGAATGAAAGCACAATGACCATCAAAACGGTCAGTACCCAAAATACCATGAGAAGGGCAATTCCTCTCTCTGATGCGGCAATACCCCTCACCCCTTTATGCTTTTGTGACTCTTGTGTTTTTGTCATCATTGTTTTTTGGGCTTCTCTCTTTTTTCTTGCATTCTATTTTCTGCAGATGATTTTGTGCCTGTTGATTTTGTGGCTATCTGCGACATAGTTCCTTGTACCCTCACTGGAATAATCATAGAAATGTCCTTTGTTTTATCAATGAGATGTAATCTGACCTTTTCCGGTATCGTTGTATCATCTGTCCATTGCTCAATCCATTTCCCTTGTTCTTCTGTAGGGTCTTTGAAAAAATATTCGAAATATATCTTATCAAAGGCATCGAAGAGCTTTGCATCTCTTTTGTCCTCAATGCCCACAATATTTTCAGATGCATATAACACCTGCTTTCCCTGGTCTCTGGATTCGACTCTGTAAGTAACAATTACATAACCTTTCTGTCCACCCCAGATGGAATAGTTTGTTGAAAATTGCAAGGATTCCCTGTCCCCTTTAAAGAAATATTTTTTAACACCATCTTCATCATAAGTCAGTGGTATTGCCGACTGAATCTGAGAATCTATAATATTTAAAGAAGCCCTGATCCTTTCGAGGGACTCTATTTTTTTTTCTCCTGCATCCACGGAACGGTATCCAAGCCTCATGGCACCAGCTGTGATGATGACAATAATCCCGAGTAAGGTAATAGAGATTATTAATTCAAGAAGGGTAAAACCATAATCCCCCTTACCCCCCCCCTTAGTAAAGGGGGGAATGGGGGGATTTGTCATTGCGAGGAGGTCGCTACGACCAACGAAGCAATCTCCTGATTTTTTCATTGATAAATGCTGAGACTTCATATATCTGTTTCTTGAACTATTCATCTTATATCTTTTTCTCTACCACCTTCATCGCCTTGAGGGTGAGTGACCTCTCCTTCGTGTCTTTTATCCAGTGGATTATCAAGTTGACCTCTAAAAGCCTTACCTGTAGATTTTCTGTCCTGTCTTTCATGGCATCATATATCAAGACATCTATCCTGTAGCCGTCATCTGTTGTTTCACTCCAGGATTTTTCTGAGAGCTTATCATCATCCAGTAACTCTCTCATCTTTGCCTCTGCTTTTATGACAGCAGATACATAATCATCAGACGCTGACACAGCCCTTAAATTAGCTGAAAAGAGCTGTAGAACAACAGTTATTGCAATACCTAAGAGTGCAATGGCCACAAGCACCTCAAGAAGGGTAAAGCCTCTAATCCCCCCTAACCCCCCTTTAATAAAGGGGGGGATGGGGGGATTTTCAATTAAAAATTTGAAATTAGGAATACTCATCCTCCATTACCTATCACTATTTTATTATCACTGATCCGACGATAGGATCTAACTGGATACTCACTAATTTTTTGTTGTTCCACAGTACAATCGTTCCACCTTCAATACTACCAGTTGTATGAAATACAATCAGGTATTTCCCGTTAAGCTTTTCTCCTGAAAATGGGTCTATTACCTTGATAGTTATATCAGACGGGATATTTTTACTCATGCGGCCTTTTATCCCGTAATTTTTTGAGTCAAGGTCTATTGTTATTGTTTGTTTTTCGCCATCTATCTGGGCAAGTGATCGGGCATGCTTGATGGCTGCAGACATCTCTCTGACTGTTGCATTGAGTCTGTTTGAGGGCATGGTGTTCGCAAAAAAGACAGTAGAGATGCTGAGTATGAGCATAATGAGGAATAACACAATTATTAACTCCAGAAGGGTAAAACCGTTATTTTTCATCATCAGTTATAAATGTTCAAATCACTCACGAGATGCATGATACACGATGCACGATTCATGATGCACGATAGGAAATAATTCTGTATACCTGTACCTTTTATCCTGTATCTTGTATCTTGCATCATGCATCTGTTTCTAAAATGGCAGTGCTGTGATGCTGAATATGGCCATGAGCATTGAGACAACTATAAAACCAATAATCAGGCCCATCGTAAGAATCATGACAGGCTCGAGAAGGCTTATAAATCTCTTTATCGCTTCCTTCAAGCTTTTCTCGTATGTGGATGCTACCTTCATCAACATGGTATCAAGCTGACCTGTCTCTTCTCCGACCTTGATCATGGACAGGGCAAGTGGTGGAAAGACATTTGTACTTGATAAGGGAGTAGCTATACCCTTGCCTTCCTTTGCGCCTTTTGAAACATCATCAATAACAGAAGCGATAACCTGATTGTTTATGACATCTTTTGCATTATTCAACGCCTGGAGGAGGGGTACTCCGCTTTTGAGGAGTGTGCCGAGGGTTCTACAGAATCGTGCAGTTTCGAGCTTTCTTACAACGTCTCCCATTAATTTGAGCTTGAAGCTATCCCATTTGTATCTGCCGGTATCAGATTTTATAGAGTGTTTAAAGATAAACCATCCTGTTATGAACAATGAGAGGACAATCCACCAGTATGACTTCAGGTTGTTGCTGAAAGTAAGAAGGATTTGAGTCGGAAGTGGCAATGAGCCTCCAAGCTCTGCAAAGAGTACAGTAAATTTAGGAAGCACATACGTTAAAAGAACGATTACTGATATACCACCAGTTACGATGAGAATAGTAGGATATATCATTGCTGAAAATACATGTTCCTTTAATTCCTTTCTGGATTCAAGAAATTCATTCAGTTTGTCCAACACCACATCCAGCACGCCTCCAGCCTCACCAGCCCTTATCATGTTTATATAAATCTTTGGAAATACCTCAGGATGTCTTTGCAGTGCGTCAGAAAACGAGCTCCCTTCTCTAATGGATTTTAGAATGGATTGAATTATGCTCTTCATCTCTTTGCTTTCAGATATCCCTGAGAGGATGTTGAGGCTTCTGTCGATAGGCACCCCGGAACTTAAAAGTGCAGAAAGCTCTGTGGTGAATGTCAAAAGGTCGCCCTTTGCTGACCTTAAGGTAAACCTCTTTTTTATATCTTCCTTCGGGGCAGCAACATTCAGGGGAATGACACCTGTATTTTTCAGTCTTTCGATTGCAGCCTTTTCATCTGCTGCATCGATAACTCCTTCCACAATTGTACCTTCCATTGTGGTTGCCCTGTATGAAAAGATCACCTATGCCTCCTGTGGTATCCTGAGGAACTTACCTACTATTGTTCTATTGGTGTTCTTCTCCTGTATCGCCTCTACCCTCGATTATCCTGTCACACAAAAGGAATCTTCTGAAACTCTTCACAATTCAAGCAGGAGAAGTTCTATAAAACATCTGTAATTATAACATAGGCGTAAATGATTGGTATATAATATGAGGTAAAGTCATGGTCAAGTCCCGTTCTTCCTGTAAAAACTAAGAGGCTCGATATTAAACACTTACTACCTCTTTTACCTTGGATTTCATTTTTGGTTTTCTCTGATCCAACCTCAACTCCTCTCTTAATGTATCAATCCTTTTGGGTTCCTTTTCACGAAATAAGTCTTGAAAAATACAGCGGGAATAAAATATTAAAAAAGTAAGATTCGGCTATTATCCGGGGCGAAGATGGTTGTCCTGCCCTCCCGCCATGAGTCTTCACCAATAAGCATCTTAGAGGCTGCTGCTTCAGGGAAATCAGTAATAATAAGTGATATCGATGAATTGC
>VGWZ01000029.1 GCA_016873595.1 Nitrospira sp. | reverse complement strand
GTTCTCGGAAGAGTCTGTCCTTATCCCATTGTCCATACTAAAAAATTAATGGAAAAACTACCCAGTGGGGCAATACTAAAGATACTCTGTGACTCACCGGTAACAGTTGAAGATGCTATCCCCCGATACTGCGAAAAACAGGGATATAAGTTTGAATCTGTTAAGCTCGAGGACAAGGGTTACTGGGAGCTTTACATCCAGAAAACCTGACACTTAGAAGCAGTGATAGTGGGCAATCAACCCTTTGCATTTCCTGCGTTTCTTTTCTTTTTCACGTCTCTTATAAACCAGATTATAAAGCCTATTGCCAGGACACTTGCTGCTATATACGGTTCATGCTTTTTAATGTCCCCAAGGATGCTTTTAAGACTTGCACCAAAAAAATAGCCTACAAAGGTGCATATTATTGCCCAGATAAGGCAACTTGAAAGCTGAAAGGTAAAGTATTTTTTTACACCCATCCCTGAAAGACCGAGTACCGCTGCACTCAACAGTCTGAACCCATAAATCCACTGACTTATAAATATTGATGCAGTGCCATACTTTGCCATCAAATACTCAAGTTTTGATAGGTTAACCTTTATAAATCTCTTATAAATCTCTGGGTAAATTTAAGGAATGGCTCTCTTTTGTAAAGAGCAATCATAAAGAATGTCCCGTGACCCACATAGGAGGCTGTAGCAGAAACAAGCACTATAGTATTTGTATCAAGATACCCATTAAAAGCAAGAAACCCTGCTGCAATGAGTACACTCTCGCCCTCAAAAAATGTAAGTATGAATATGGCTAAATAGCCATATTTTGAGATTAACTCTTCCAGAGACCCTCCATAGGGTAATTTATAGAAACCAATATTTTATGTCAAGGTTATGAAACATAAAAACAGGGCAACGTCAAAATCCGTAAAATTGCACTTTAGATGTTCTTATGTCATTCCCACTAAAGTGGGAATCCAGTAATTTCAATAGGTTCTGGATTCCTGCTTCCGCAGGAATGACGAAAAAAGGAACTTTGACGAGTCCCTGGACACAAAAAGGGACGCCAGAAAATCAGGCATCCCTTTTAAATTTTGTTATAACCAAAATCCTTACATCTCTTTGAGTGTTATTGCCCCGCTTGGACATTCTGTAACACAGCTTTCACAGCCCTCACATAAGTCTGCCTGTACAATAACGCATTTACCGTCTTTTACCTGCCAAACCTCCACAGGACATATCTCTGCACATTTCCCTTCACCGTTACATTTGTCATTGTCTAATTCTAAAATCCACACCCTAAAATCTCACCTCCTTTACTATACAAAAGCTTAATATATTTAAATTATATAAAAAATATATTTAAAAATCTATATTTTAAGATACGTCTCAGGCCCTCCATAAACTAAATTTTTACCTGCTTTTCACCATATTTATCATAAACCACCTCTTCCTTTACAGTTGTAGCAATCTTGTAAAGTATGGTGAGTATTAAAAACCCGACTGCCCATACCCCAAGGGTAATGAATGCCTCAGGAATCGTTGGCCAATACTCAAAAACCCTTTCAAACATATTGGGTACAAATCCTCCTATGATTAAACCAAAACCCTTATCTATCCACAGTGAAAAGAATACCGCAACAGAAGCGACTGCAAGCGTCCTCTCGTTCTTACGCCAGTTAGGATTTAACAGAAGAACAAGAGCAATTACTGCGAGTATGCTCGATAGCCACATCATGGGAACGAGCTTAGTATAACCATCTAACCCAACATATAGGTAATCGAAAGGATGCATATGCCCCGGTATGGTGCTGTAGAAAGAGGTAAATACTTCAAATCCAAGGAACATTACATTTATGATCATCGTATAAGTAATGGTCTTTCCAAGGGTTTGGATTGCCTCTTTACCAGGATCGAATTTGGTGAACTTTCTTACAATCAGGCACAGGATAATGATGAGAGCTGGTCCGGAAGCAAAGGCTGATGCTAAGAATTTCGCAGCCAGGATTGCGGTCAGCCAGAAATGCCTTCCTGGAAGTCCAGCGTAAAGAAAGGCCGTTACGATATGGATGGAGGGTGCCCAAGCGATTGCGATATAGATAATAGGTTTTATCCATGAAGGGGGTGGTATACCTTTCCGTTCAGCTCCAAGGATCGTCCAACCAACCAGGATATTCCAGAAGAGGTAACCGCTCAAGACAAGCATATCAAAAAACATAACCGAGCTTGGAGTTGGATGTAATAATACATTGAGAACCCTGAGTGGCTGACCCATATCAACAAAAATGAACAACATACACATTATCACGGAAGGAATAGCTAAAAATTCTGCTAAGACAGAAATTCTGCCATATTTTTTATAGTTATGGAGGTAGTATGGCAAGACAACCATGACTGCCGCTGCTGCTACTCCAACAAGAAAGGTGAACTGCCCGATATACAAACCCCACGAGACATCCCTGCTCATACCAGTTATTCCTAAGCCATAGAAAAATTGCTGGAGGTAGAAAATGAAGCCCACCCCGATAATGGATAACAAAAAGAATACCAATCCCCAGTATTTTCGACTTCCTTTTAGCGCAGTTTCAAGCATGGTCATTACCTCCTATTATGTAATACACACTGGGTTGAGTCCCGAGTTCAGATTTGCGTCGAATCGTATAGTTTAATCGGAGGATTTTTCTCGCTTCTGACTCAGGATCTTTCAAGTCACCGAAAACCAATGCGCCATTCGACGCCTCCACACATGCCGGCTTAAGCCCTTTAGCAAGCCTCTCATAGCAGAAAGTACATTTTTCCACAACTCCCCTCATCCTTGCAGGAAATTCCTTATTCTCCTCCTTGATAAAGGGACGCGGGTCTTTCCAATTAAAGCTTCTCGCTCCGAAAGGACAAGCAGCCATACAGAACCTGCATCCAATACAGCGATGCATGTCCATCATAACAATCCCGTCTTTTCTCTTGAAGGTAGCCTTTGTAGGACATACTCTCACACAAGAGGGGTTATCACAGTGGTTACAGAGAACTAAAAATGGCTTGTGTTTTATACCCTCTGCCAGATATTCATGTTCCTGGCCTGGAAATGCGTGTTCATATGTCTCTTTCCATATCCATTTAATCTCATCCTTTGGATTGCCAAGATCAGGAACATTATGCTCACGGTGGCATGCGTCCATAATCTTTTTATAATCATCCTCTGTTTTAAGCTTACTGACATCCACAACCATCGCCCATCTCTTCGCTGTGAGAGCTTTCGGGTTCGGCGAATACTGCGCAGCCTCCAGCCAGTTTCTCTGTAACAAATCAACAGCCGTCGTACCCCCGAGTCCCACTATAGTAGAGATACCTGCTATCTTTAAGAATTGTCTTCTATTGATACTCATGTTTTATTCTCCTTTGGCTCAATGTGGCAATCCCAGCAGTAAGGTATTACAGCCGAATAATTATGGCATTCGTCACAAAACTTTTTCTTGTTCGAATGACAGTTCATACACGTATTTTGAAGACTTATAGTATATTTCTTTCCATCTGAAGATACATAAATCAAGTTACCCTCACGGACAACTGTATCTCTCCAATCATTCAACATTTTCATATGCTCAGTCTTCATAAATTCCTTTGGCTCTACACACTTTTTTTCCGCCAGTTTCTGGATTTCTGGGGTATCAACCTTTGGGTCTGGTTTAGCAGTGGCCTTACCCATTTTGCTATAAAATGGAAATGTCACTAAAGCCGCGAAGATTAAGAGTCCGATGATAATTTTTATCCCGTTATACATTTTCACCGCCCTCCTTTCCCAGAAGTGGTTCTCCACGTAAATCAGTTGTTCTCTCCTTCTCCCCCCTCATTATCAAGGCATTTCCAACTAACTCGTGAACACCCCGGATGGCAACACCAGGAACCCAATAATCCGCAAGGGTTTGAAGTGCAGCCCTGTCGATCTGGCAGATATTGGCAAGTGTGTTCACCCCGAACTTCTCACGAACATATTTCAATGCATTTGCCCTTGGGAGAGCTCCCCTTAACCTGAGCTCCATATTTTCTGATGCATTCACTCCAGAACCAGACCCGCAGCAGAATGTATTCTCTCTGATGGTATTTGGTGGCATCTCATAGAAATTATTGCACACATTCTTGATGATATACCTTGGCTCCTCAAAGAATCCCATTCCTCTTGAAACATTACAGGAGTCATGGAGGGTTACTATATAGTTGTCGTTTCTACTTGGATCCAGTTTAATCTTCCCGTGTTTTATTAAATCAGAGGTAAATTCACAGATATGGACTACCTTGTTTGATTTTGCATTCTCGAATTTCGTACCTGTTATTGGAGAGACAGGCTCTTCAAGAAAGTCTACAGGTCCAAACCATGTATTATGGTACTGATGCCATACCCTCCACATGTGTCCACATTCACCACCAAGGATCCATTTTACCTTCAACCTCTTTGCCTCTGCATATACCTTTGAATGGAGCCTTTTTGCCATCTCATTAGAGGTAAAAAATCCGAAGTTTCCTCCCTCGGAACAATAAGTGCTTAATGTGACGTCAAGTCCGAGCTCGTGGAATAACAGCATGTATCCCATGAAAGTAATATTTCCGTTCGGATCGAAGTATTCACCAGAAGGATTCACAAAGAGGATCTCGGCTCCCTTTCTGTTAAAAGAATAATCCACTTTAACGCCTGTTATAGTCTCTAAATCTGCCTTAAACATTTCGACTGTATCTCTGAGTGTATGGGGAAGGAGACCCATATGATTTCCCGTTCTCCAACAATTCGCAACAGGTCCGGCAATCCACTCTATGTTTAATCCCAACAAATTGAGGAGTTCTCTCGCTATTATGGTAACTTCAGCAGTATCAATACCATAAGGGCAGAAGAGCGAACAGCGACGGCACTCAGTGCACTGGTAGGCATAATACCATAGCTCTTTAAGCACTCCGATATTAAGTTCTCTTGCACCTGCGAGCTTCCCTAAAGCTTTTCCTGAACCTGTAAAGTATTTCCTATAAACCGATCTAAGAAGTTCTGCCCTAAGAACAGGCATGTTCTTTGGGTCTCCTCCTCCGATAAAGAAATGACACTTGTCAGCACATGCCCCGCATCTGACACAAATATCCATAAAGAGACGAAAAGTACGGTATTTATCAAGCCGCTCCCTTATCCCTTCTAAGAATATCTCTTTCCAGTTTTCAGGCAGTTTCCAGTCTTCATCGGCTACCGACCATGCCCTCGCATTCGGAAAGTCAACAGCCTTAAGACTTTTTTCCTTATTACCCCAGCAGAACATGTTAGGTTTAAGTACAACCGGCGTATCCATCCAGGCCTTTTCTGGAGGTTTATAATCTACTTTTGATAGTTCATCTGGATAAGAAATTCCTTTTGGAACCTTTGGTTGAACTGCCATTTTTCACTCCTCCTTCTCTACTGGTATTCCAGCATCTTTCATAAAATGTCTGAATTCCTCTTCGTATTCCTCATATGTATGAACTTTGACCGGATAATTCCAGGGATTTATGTGCATGCGCTCTCGGTTGTTATTCGCCAGATTTCTTGTAGGACTGAGAAAGACTCCTGCCATATGCATCAGCTTACTGAAAGGAAAGTAGATAAGCAGGGTACTTACAAGAAACAGATGAATATAAAAAATAACCCCGATTCCCTCAGGAACTACAGGATTAAAGGTGACCAGTCCCATGGTCAACTCTTTCGCTCCCACAACATCCACCTTGAAAAAATACCGCATAAGGACGCCTGAAACTCCAATGCCAAGGATTAAAAAGAGAGGAAAATAATCTGCTGCAAGTGAGATGTACCGCACCTGAGGGATTAATACTCTTCTAAAGAATAAGTAGGTTACCGCCATTAAAAAGACTACATCTGTGATATAGAGCAAAGGTACTCCCATCTGGAAAAAAGCATCTAAAGACTCGATAAGTGGAACAAAGAAGAGTATTGGCTCAGTGAATAACCTGAGATGCCTCAAAACAATTATAAAAAAAGTCCAATGAAAGGCCAACCCCGCTAACCATAGCCACTTAGCCGAGCCATAAGCAAGACTTGGTCCTTCTCTCAACTCCGTTTTCGTATTTCTGAACAAGGAACGGAAAAGAAGCACTTCGAATGCCATCCTTACTATAACGCCAAGAGCGCTTGAGGGATTATCAATTTTATTCTGCTTGATCCATGGAAGAGATTTCTCTTGTCCAGCGGTTGTAGGTATTCGGAATGGGACAGGCGAACGACCCCATTTTACGACGCGATAAAAAATCCCAACAATAAACGTGACAAAGGCCGCATAGGGGATAATAATTCCGAAGAGATACTGCAAGTTTGCCGCCTCTACTCCTCCGAATGCAAGCAAAACAAGTACTATAACTACGAAGAAGGATAATAAGAGTCCCATTTTGTTACCCCTTTTTTATTTTGAATTTATAATGTTACTGCTTTTGAGATCCGGTTCTTCCTCCTGGATCTCATATATCAAATTCGCTCTTTTTAACAGCCCGTAGGTCATATTTTTCATTTCATTTGTCTTGAGTTCGTAAATCTTTTCCCGACACTTCATAAATATATCGAAGGAAAGAAGAGCCATTTCATCTATCCTCGACTCAAGTCTCGATAAATCTTCAGAGATCCGGTTTTCAGAGCCCTCTCTCTGGAGTTCCTCTCTAATCACTTTCTTGAGAAGGAAGATAAAGGCAATAGCCTGGGATGGAGAAAAATCCTGAACTGCTCTGATTCTGATAATGGTGTCAAGAATAGGAGATATCTTGACAGGATTCATTCCCTGGAGTAACTCCTCAAAGAGCTCTTCGATTCCATGAGAAATGGTATGCCCTACCGGGTTAGAGAACTGGTTTTTTTGCTTTTTCAAAAACCCTACAGTATCAGCAGGATACGTTTTCAGTATTAGATGAAACCACCTTTTCACAATGATGGGTTTCTTTTCTAATAAGAGTTCTTCTAAACTCATATCCAGCCTATACTTTATAGATTTTTGAATTGAACATATTTCCTTGCTACATATCCATCAAAATCGCTGTCAATAAAAAAATACTCACTCAGGACTTTATATTAGCAACCGAGCCTCTTGCAAAAGTCTTCTTTCTGTCACCCTGAACCCTTCGCTTTTTGTCATTCTGAAGGAGTCCCGACTATGGTCGGGACGACTGAAGAATCTCGCTCAGGGCAGGCTCCGTGAAGGGTCTCGTAACTCATTGATTACATGAGATTCTTCGCTTTGCTCAGAATGACAAAATTGATTATTTTCATACTTTTGCAAGAGCCTCAACCATTAAAAATAATTTAATTAACTTTGTCAAGTTAAAATTTTTTTATACACAGCCCGTTGGCTTCGGAAGCCCTGCATATCTACATGCCTGCTTTGCAGGCCCTCCTGGATAAAGCTCGTAGAGGTATTTGGTATTGCCCTTCTCGGGCCCCATAGCCTTGGCAATCTCCTTAACGAGGACTTTTATCGGAGGTGCAATCTGAAACTTAATAAAATACTCCCTGAGGAACTTGATTATATCCCAGTGTTCCCCACCAAGTGTAATACCATCTTGTGTTGCCATTACTGGTGCCATTCCTTCCTGCCAGGTCTCCCAGTCCTGAAGATAACCTTCCTCATCAACCTCATATTGTTTTCCTTCAAACTCCAAATACGGCATCTGTCTACCTCCTTTTTCTACTTGAATCTAATTTTATTGATGGAAGAAATTTCCATTCAATTTAAAAGCAAAGTAAATTAGCATATACGTTTTACCCACTACAACCAACACTATAATGTTTGTTTTTTTATGCTTCAGGATATCAGTTTAAGTCATAAACTTTAATACACATTCATATCCCTGGTCAAATTAAAAAAACTTATCATTCAATGATGTTTATTTATTTTCTTTTTTGAGCAATACAAAACACATATTGTCTGGTATACGACTCCTCTTGGTTAAAAACGAGTGCGTCCTCCACTCGTAATGTAATAAAGCTTCCTCGTAATCCTCTCCTGGTATTAGCTCCCATGGATTATCACATTTACCTTCGCACGCAAAATTAAGTGCATCAACAAAAGCTTGACCCATATTATGCCCGCTATGGTCAAAGACATACACAACGCCGCATGCACATTTTCCACCTATTATATCGCCAAGTTCAGTTCTCATTTTTTGTGGGATGTCAATCATCTTTCCACAAAACGGACACGATGCCTTTTCCTTGCTTTCTTTCATTGCCCCGTAGTTTGTCATTCCGTGCTTGACACGGAATCCAGGGTTTCCCGTGAAAACGGGAATCTATTTCCTTATAGCTCCCTGCCTTCTCAGCCCCGTACTTGATACGGGGGACATAAAAACCTATTTGTTACTTAACAGCCTAAAATGATCATGTTTTTATCTTAAACCCTATCACACCCGCAGCAACGCCTGCCTCCACAATCTTTTCTTCTAATGTCATCTCCCTGATTGCTTTTTTCACCGATTCTCTGTCTAACTTTGTTCCTTTAATGATCTCTGCCTGAGTAGCTACTCCTTTTCCGCCAACGCCCCTTAAAAATTCTAAAATCTTTTCCTTTACCTCTTCGCTCATTGCTCCCTCCTTATCATGGTTAGATTGTTACTCATATTATTATGCTTATTTGTCTGTAGAAATCAATATATTATTAAAGTCCTTCGGTCTCCCGATATCTCTTGTAAGATACCGCCATATTAATGATGCCATCCACCCATTCCCCTGCACCAAGTGCGTGCAGGTGGGTATACGTCGCAAGAACGTTTTTATAACATAAACCATCCATTTTATCAACTATTCCTTTTCCTCTTTTCATTTTAAGTGCAAAATAGATACTATCCTTTTGCACCGAAAATCCCCCCTGCCCCCCTTTAAAATCCCCCCCCGCCCCCCTTTTCCAAAGGGGGGTGTGGGGGGGTGAGGGGGGATTATTTTCATTATATTTTGTTAGCCGAGGGATTTCGTCCACGTTGAGAACGCGTGAGTAATGGAATTCATGACCCCTGAGGACAACACCTTTTTGATAATAAGAATTTTGCCTGTTTACCTCAACTATTGTATAACCATGAGCCTGGGGTGTTTTCTCTAAACAAAATTTAATTGGAAATATACCTGTCGTAGGATATGTACGATCACCCAGGATAAGAGATTCGCCTAAATACATAAGTCCGCCACATTCAGCGTAGACAGGTAATCCATTCTCAACCGCCTGTCTTAAATCATTACGAAAATCTATGTTCTCAGCGAGGGCTATTGCATGGGTTTCAGGAAATCCTCCACCAATATAAAGTACATCTATTGGGGGCAGTTGTTTTTCTTTTAAAGCACTTATTTCAACAAGTTCAGCCCCTCTTTTCGTCAACTCCTCAAGGTTCTCGGGATAATAAAATTGAAATGCAGAGTCCTTTATGACACCAATCTTAAGCACCCCCTCCCTTACCCTCCCCCCTCGAGGGGGAGGGATGGGTGGGGGGGTGACTTCTAAAGGCGCTGCCTCATGAGCAATCTTCCATAGAGCATCTAAATCAAGGTGCTGTTTTACAACCTCTGCAACAGCAGAAACAGACCCCTCGACTTCTTCGTGTTCATGATATGGTTTTAATCCCATATGTCTCTCTGGAAAAAATTCTTCAGAGAATCTGGGGATAGCACCCAATATAGGAATCTGACAGTATTTCTCGAACGACTTTTTTATCACTGATTCATGACGTGCGTTCGCTATCTGATTGAGAACTACTCCGCTGATTTTAAGCACAGGATCGAACTTTGAGACACCCTCTGCAATGACAGCTGTAGTTCTTGTCATTTTTGTGCAATCAATGATTAATATGACAGGAGCACTTAATGATTTGGCCAGCTCTGCTGTGCTATATCTTCCTTCAGAATCCATACCATCAAAAAGGCCTCGGTTGCCTTCGATGACAGCACAGTCAGCTTCTCTTGCGTGCTCTATGAAGGAGGGCGCTATCCCTTCTTCACCTATTAAAAAAGCATCGAGATTGTAACAAGGGTGTCCAGCAGCACACGATAACCAACCAGCGTCAATATAATCGGGTCCTTTTTTGAAAGGCACAATAGTAACACCTTTTTGCCTGTAGGATGCAATAAGACCAACAGTGAGGATGGTCTTGCCAGACCCTCCCTTAAGTCCGGCTATGACCAACCTTGGATAAGAAAGGACCACGTATATTAATTACTCTTCAATAAAAATTAAACGACTAAAACGCCTCGCAATGAAAAAGGGATTTTTATCTTATTTACTTGATCATTCCTTTTTCTCTGAGATATGCCTCATCAGGGATCTCTACCGAGCTGGCACCTCCAGCATAGGAATACATGAGCCTCCCTACATCTATCATCTCTCTCATTGTTTGCTTCACTGTATCCTTATCAACACCAGTCCCTTCCGATACCCCGTTTATTACATCCCTCTCTTTCAACTTCTTTTTGCCCTTTGCAGCAAGAACAAGTGCATAAATCTTATCTTTTAATTCTTCCTTCTCCATTTTTCCTCACCTCTTTACTCGAAATATTTGATTCATTATAAATAATTAAGGGAGAAAAAGTAAATAGGTTAGTGGCTCTACTCATCGCCACTAACCTATTGATTCATCAGTTTTTTATTCTCCAATTACCACTTAAATGTTGATGCATTCCTAAATGTATCCCTCATAAAGGTGAAGTCATCAATGCACTGGTATGTGAAAGTAATACCGCTAAGTTTGAAAAATCTCTCCCAGCCGATTCTATCTACCCACTCGCCAACTCTCTCGTGTTTCCGTGCGTGCTTGGCGTAGAGCTCAATAATATGCTTTATTATTGCAACAACCTTAGGCCATCTCGGGGGTCTGTTCGATATGAAAGGGACGACAAGCCTTGCAAACTTTGTATTGGTCCTTAGGCAATTTACCTTTCCACCAATAACTATTGCACACCCGTCCCGCTCAGTGTCGAAGGGGTCAAAGGCAGGACAGACAGTAAAGCAGTTTCCGCAGTACATACATTTCTCGTCTTTAATCTTTACACTCTTCTTTTCAGGGTAAGGGCTTATCGCCTTTGTCGGACATGAGGCAATAGAAGTAGGAATCTCGCATATCTTACCGAGCTTGTCATGGTCAATTATTGGCACAGTTGTATGGATTGCAACTACTGCTATGTCTGAACAGTGGACAGCACCGCACATATTAGGGCAGCATGCGACAGCAAGCCTCAGCTTATTAGGAAGCTCCTTTGTGGTGAAATATTCAGCGAGCTCATCCATCATAGACTTAACTAAGCCAGAGGCATCTGTTGCAGCACCATGGCAGTGAACCCAGCCCTGTGTATGGACGACATTGCTTATCCTGTAACCGATGCCACCCATCAAGAAACCACGCTCTTTAAGCTCTTTCTGAATAGGCTCGACCTTTTTCTCGTCTGATACGAGAAACTCTATATTGTTCCTCGATGTCCAGCGGAGATGACCATCACAGTACTTATCCGCAATATCACATGCCTCGCGGACTGTATCCGTAGCAATAAGCCTCGGGGTTGCTACTCTTATAGTCCATATCTTGTCACCGCTTTCTGCAGTATGAACCATCAAACCCGCGCTCAATATATCATGCTCCTTCCACTGACCATAATTCTTCTTAATTACAGGCGGCAGAAAATCTCTGAAATAGGGTGGCCCTATATCCGTCTCTCTAAGTTTCTTAGCTTCTTCTGCTGTTAGTTTCCTATCACCGTAAAATCCCATTTTATACCCTCCTTAAAAAATAATTTTTCCTGTCCTCTTTTCCTCTTCTTCTACTTCTTTGACCCTCGCAATATCCTCATCCTTGAAGAAGATGAAGGGGTCTCTTCTTGGCTCTTTTATCATCTGTGGAATGGGCTCTACACCAATAGCCTCAAGGAACGACCTCATGCCCTGAAACTCTATCACCTCACCGATTCTCTCCCTCGGCTTTGAATGTTCATCCCACCAGTCCCACATCTTCCTTGCAAGTTCTTTAAACTCAGTAAATGGCGGCTCCAACTTCATGAATGGGATGATAACGTGTGAAATAATGGTTCCTATAACAATCGGTGCCTTATTTCCGATACAGATGGTTGCACCCCTTTCGCCAGAAGGCTTGAGTGCCTTATGAAGCCTTGTAATGCAGTGCATACACCTGTTACATTCATCGTTGTCTATCTTTAACTCTTTTCCGTCATAACTTATACACTCTGTTGGGCACATTCTCACGATTTCTCTATCAATATCCATTCCCTTCTTCTCATGCCACTTCACCGCATCCTGGTCAATAAGGATAGGGCCTTTCCACGTGCCGATTACCGAGCAGTCAGCACGTGCGATGGATGCAACACAGTCACAGGCACAACCTGCGAACTTAAATTTAAATTTGTAGTTGAATGCAGGCCTGTGGATCTCATCCTGGAATTCGTGTGTAATCTGATGGCATGCCTCGAGGGTATCATAATTTGCCCACTCGCAACGGGCAGGCCCATTACAGGCGCTCGGCGTCCTTAAGGCAGAGCCTGAACCACCGAGGTCAAATCTCAGATGCCGGGGTTTTTCATGAGAGGTAAGTTCAGCAAAGATAGGCTCAAGATTCTCAGTCGTCGTTCCGAGGAAGATTATATCACCTGTTGAGCCATGAAAGTTGCATATGCCACTTCCATACTTATCACAGATATCCATGAGTTCTCTCAGAACCTCTGTGGTGTAAAACCAACCAGAAGGCTGATTTACTCTGACCGTATGGAAGAATTTTACTTCAGGAAACATTTCCGGGAGCATTGAGTATCTTCCTATAATTCCACCACCATAGCCGAGGACACCAACAATACCACCGTGTTTCCAGTATACACGGTTGGTTTTGTAGGAATACTCAACCTGACCCAGTTCGTCATTAGCCATAATGTTTTTTGCTGCTGCCTTCTTAATCTCTTTCACGAAACTGGGAAACGGACCCTTTTCCAGCTCGTCTAACAACGGGGTTTCGTACTTCTTCATAAGAACCTCCTTTTTTATGATTTTTTTCGAAAAGCCTTTTTTAAAAAAGCAAGCATTAAAGCGTAATACAATACTTATCTAATAGTCAAATAAAAAAAACTAATCAATTAATCATAATAACTTATTTATCATTGTCATACTTGTCCAAAATAAATTTTCTTGGACAGCATATGGCAAATTAGAAGTGATGACAAAAAAGCATATTATTTTTAAGTCGTCATTCCTGCGGAAGCAGGAATCCAGTATTTTCGTCATTTTCTCATTGCTGTGTTCCTGGATTCCCGCCGGAGTTTATCCCGTACTTGATACGGGACGGGAATGACAGAACTACTTACAATTAATGGTCATTCCCCGCCCCCCTTGTCATTCCCCGACTCGATCGGGGAATCCAGAAGGCATGCTTGATCGGGGAATCCAGATGCCTTTTCAACTAAAATACGAAAGACACTATATTTTTAATCCTTATGATATTAACACAAACGCATTTATTGTTTTTACATTTTTGTCATTTCCGCTTGTCGGGAATCTTTCTTTTTCAGAAGGATTGCGGACAAGCCGCAATGACAGCATAACAGCATTTAGTGCGTTTATATTA
>VGWZ01000028.1 GCA_016873595.1 Nitrospira sp. | reverse complement strand
TTAA
Source organism: Nitrospira sp. (assembly GCA_016873595.1). Classification (GTDB taxonomy): domain Bacteria; phylum Nitrospirota; class Thermodesulfovibrionia; order Thermodesulfovibrionales; family SM23-35; genus VGWZ01. The sequence continues at coordinate 13,704 of VGWZ01000028.1, read as the reverse complement.
AGCTCATGTCCTTCTATGCTTTCTTGCACTATTGCTTGCACGTATTGCAGAACGTCAGACGGGTCTAACGTGGGATAAAATTAGATCCGGTATGGAGCGTCTGCATCTTGGAGAATTTCAATCAAAAGATGGACGAATACTGCAGCGTACCGAACTGACCTCTGAACAGGCTAATATATTGAAAAAGCTGAATTTTTCTCCGCCACCTAAGCTATACAGGATTGATTTGAAGGGTTAATTTCATAGTAACACGCCAAATTTTTGTCTTCACGCTAACAATTTGATTTTACATAGAAATTTCATTTCTGTTAACCTATGACTGTCGAACAGGGGTAAAGGAAAAACCCTATGTTGTCTGGGAGCTAGGTCAGGAGGAAGAGCCAACTCTTATGCCTGAATTTAAGCGCAATCAAGCCTTGAGACTAATTACTGTTCGATTAAAAGGGCCAGAAAGTCTGAGCAAAGAGCTAAATAATATAGCTACAAATACTTTAGAAAAACTCTCTCTGCAAAATCCAGATTTAAAATTAAAATTTTATATTGATATGCTATGGAAAATAAAAGATTATTTTATCCTTAGGGACCCTTCATTAGAAAGAATTGACAGAGAAAAAACAATAGATAAGACGAATTATCTACAGTCTTTAGAAAATTTATTTTCAACCAAAAAAAGAGAGGGAAATATTCAAAAAGATGGTCAAGTTAAGCAATTAAATATTAATGCTGAAAAAAGAAGGATTAAAGAGATTACTTACAAAAGTCCTGTTGTCGATAAAGAATTTGTAATTCCTTTATTGGCTTTTACCACGTTTCCAGACTTTGAACACCGAAAAAAGACGAGAAGTCTCCTATCAAAAGAAAAGATAAATAATTCATTAATATCGGAAATTCAACCTGAGAGTATTGAGATCTTCGGGAATATTAAAATTGATAATAACTTAATCAATAAAAAGGGCAGAAATATCTTACTCCTGTTTCAAGTGTTTTCCGACTATCTTGAAGATGCGGATAATCTCGAAATACTTTTTAAAGATGTTGAACAAATTACAGGCCTCCGGGTTGTATGCTATGGGTTAACAAGTGGATTTACTGACGGATTTGTTTTATATACTTGCCAGTCAGAACAAGATAAATGGGAAAATGGGTTAAAATCAATTCTATCAAAGGTTATTGGTGTTACAAAAGCAGGAAGTTTTTACCATAAAATTTATCCAATTGGTGTATTTATACTAGAACAAGTCCCGAAATTTTCCTCGTTAAAGAAAAATATCCAATGCCTGAAACAGTTATCTGAAAAACGAGATGATATATGAAAACCATAGCACAAATCATTTTTCCTCCTCAATTTGAACCATTTCAACCTTATTTGTCAGTACCTTACCTAAAGGGTTTTTTAAAGATTTATGACATTGAAAGCAAATGCTTTGATGCAAATATGGATTTCTATTGGTGGCTTTTCACCCAATGGAAGAAAAAACGTTCCCTTCATTCCTCACTCGAAGAATACCTTTATTCCAATATAGGCAATGCCGTTAGGGTATTGATGACCATCCCACAAAACTTATGGAAATATAGATGGGCAGTAAATGTTGTTGACGAATACTTGAAAGCTGTAAGCCCCGACGGAGTGAAAATCAGCCTGACTTCTCTCACCATAGGAAACAAGTATTCCTCTGAAGACCTGCGAAACTACCTCCAGAGTTCTAATAATATTTTTAGGGAATACTTTGAGTATGCGCAAAGTGAAATACTGGGTTCTCGGAATATTCAATATTACTTATTTTCCCTTGTCGTTCTGGACCAGCTTGGAGCAGCCTTGACCTTTGCCCAAGAAATTAAGAAGAGGCGCCCTCAGTCTAAGATTGTGTTTGGAGGCCCTTTTGTTTCACGTTTTTATAAAAGGCTTGTCACTCTACCATGGCTTAGTGAAATTATTGACGTAATTGCTCCAGGCGAGGCTTATAAAGTCCTGCCTGAAATTCTTGGAATTCAAGAATGTTGGGCAGGTCACGTTACTCCTGATTTTAGCGATTTTCATATGGACAGATATCTTTCACCTCGATTAGTTTTACCATATCTCGTTGCTCATGGATGTAGATGGGGATTATGCACATTTTGTTCGCATCACTTAACCTACTCTAAATATAGAGCATCTAACTTAAACGATGTCGTAGAAGATATTTCCATGTTGATAGAAAAGTACGGGGTAGAGTATATTAGCTTCTCCGATGAATATCTTACCGTTGATCAACTATCTGATTTAGTAAATCTTCTTAAGGAAAAGAAGATACATGTCAAATGGTCTACCTTTGTTAGAGCTGAACCAAGCTTTACAGACAAAAACTTCACAAAGAAACTTTATGAAGGTGGAGCTCGCCTCCTCATGTTTGGGTTTGAATCTACATCACAGAGAATTCTGAAGTTGATGAAGAAGGGCGCCAATGTCGATTTTTACTCTTCTATATTAGAATCATGCAAAGATGCCAATATTGCTGTTCGGCTTGATTTTATGGTAGGGTTTCCCACGGAAACAGAAGAAGAAGCACAGAGAACATTTACCTTTATCAAGGATAATTCTGTGATAATAGACACACCCTTTTCCAGCTATGCTATTGCTGTCTTTGAGTTGCGGGAAGACACTCCAATAATGCAGGCTCTAAAGAAACACGGGATTAAGGTTGTCGCTCTCTTGCGTGGTGACCTTGACGAGCAATATGATTTTGTGGAAGATGAGGGTTTATCTCCTGAACTGAAACGGAAGTGGCGACATAAGATGATCACGTATTTTAAAAATGAATTAAGCGCCGAACTTATTACTCCACAAAACAAAACCCATCAGTTGTGTTTTAAGGATCTTTTCGACAGTGGCTATTTTTGGCCTCCAATTACAAGGATTGAGCCTTCTATGCTTCATAACTTTTACGGAGCATGGAGTCCTGGCGCTGTAGTCAGGTTTAGCGATATGGGTAATATTATTATCACGAATTACGCTACAGGAGGAGTATTGGAATTATCTCGCGAATTAATCCATTTATTTGAAGCCTTTGAAAATGGAAGTCCGTTGAACTCTGTGTTCTTAAAATGCAATAACTTATCTTTAATGCAGTTTGTTAAACTTACGAATTTTCTTTACAGAAACGAGTATCTTATAGTTTGGGATGAGCATGATATATCGGATAGTCGTGAATTCAATGAAAAATCCCCATCTTTGTTTAGATTCAAGAGACCTGAATATGACGGATTTGTCATTGCACAATTGAGAAGATAGTGTAGAGTTTCGACAATAACATCGGGAGGAAAATTTGATTCGGCATCTGATATTAAATGGAATAATTGCTGGCAGTATCTACGCCCTAATCGCTTTAGGCTTCATGGTTATCTACTACACGGTCAAATTCTTCCACTTCGCCCATGGGAGTTAATTATGAGTTTATGGGTTGCTGAGTTTATAAGTTTTTGGAGAGATAAAGATGGCATAATTGATACTAAAGTTTCGCGATCAGGAGAAATTATATTTAGAAGAGATTTTTATTTAGCATGCTGAACCCTCAGCAACAAAAAGTAAGAAAAATTATATTTAGTGAAGACGTATTGAGTTATTGTTTATATAGGAATTGCATCCCTAACGAAAGTAGGATATTTTTTAAAATTTCCCATAACATTGATATAAAAACTAATAGAATCTGGAGTTATTGGTGTTCTCCCGAAGTGGACTTAATAGAGGTTATGAAAAACAATACAATCACTGGCTACGAACTGAAAGGGGCAAGATTGAGAAAAGGCACAGAAGAATTTCCTGCTTTTTATGATGGAATCGGACAAGCAATAGCGTACCTTAACTTGCCTTTTGTGTATGAGAATAATCAATTTAAATTTGGTGGAGGCGTCTTTGATTTCGTTTATGTAGTATATGCGAGGAATAAAATAGAGTTTCCTGAACACGAGAAAAAGATTTTTAATTTACTTCCAATTGGAGTTATTCTTGCTTTACCAGATGGAAAATTCGAGAAAGTTAAAGAAGCACCAAAAAATCCTCTCCAAAATAGAGAAGCCAAGGAACATTTTTTGAATAATCTGGATACGCTAAAAAGGCATTCCACAAACAGCAGAATATTTAGGAAAATAAAAGAGACAGGGGAAAGGTATTTTTCAAACTTAAAATAAGACTCGAAAATGAGACGATTATAATTTTTGAAATCAGTGGCGGTAAAGATACATATGGAAACTACATTAGCTATAAACGGAGATATTGAAAATGGCTGTCTTTAAGATCGGTTCAAAGGATAGCGAGGCAATAAAGATTCAGGAGAGGCTTAAGGCATTAGGCCATTACAGGGGACCAATTGACGGAATCTTCGGAGGCGGAACAGAGGTTGCTGTTAAGGCATTTCAGAAAGGCAGAGGACTCAAAGTTGACGGACAGGTTGGGCCAATAACATGGAAGGCATTGTTTGATGAAGAGATAGCTGAACCATCCATTATTGCAAAGCCTATGGATTACAAATGCCTTGCCCTGACAGGCTCCTTTGAGACCGGAAAGGGCATACCTGAATGCTTTGCAGGATTAAGCGGAGATTTCGACGGTCAGGGCATGAGTTTTGGGGTGCTTCAATGGAATTTTGGACAGGATTCCCTCCAGCCTCTTCTGAAAGACATGATTAATAGACATTCAGATGTAATGCAGTCCATCTTCCATGAAAGTTATGGGATACTGTTGGAGGCATTAACCTCCGATAAAGAGGAAATCATGTCCTTTGTCAGGTCAATTCAACATCCTGTGAAACATTATATCTATGAACCATGGAGGGGAATGTTCAAATCCCTCGGCAGGACAGAGGAGTTTCAGGGTCTTCAGCTCAAATATGCAAATGGCCTCTATAAGTCAGCCCTGAAGCTCTGTTCAGAATATGGCTTGTGGTCCGAGCGTGCAGTGGCGCTGATGTTTGACATAAAGGTTCAGAATGGAAGCATCAGCAGTCTGGTCAAAACCAGGATACTCAATGATTTTAAGAATCTGCCTGCAGATTTGTCAGAAGAAGAAATAGAGGTATATAAGATGAGGATCGTGGCAAACCGCCGGGCAGAGGCAGCAAATCCACGGTGGGTTGAGGATGTGAGGGCGAGGAAACTATGCTGTGCCAATGGAGGAAGTATTGTTCATGGTATTAACTATGACCTTGATGGGCAGTTCGGGATAAGGCTTGAAATGATAAACACATAAGAGAGATATTATTTATTGGAGGTGGACAGAGAGATGAAAAAATTTTGGTTTTTAGGATTATTTATGCTTCTGGTTTTAGTCTCTGGATGTGCGCATTTTACAAGTCCTGCGAGGAAACACATACTTGAGAAAGGAAGCACTTACTGGTTTGATTATACTGCTGAGAGAAGAGGAGCGATACTGATTCCCAAACATGAGGTGGGAAATATTGCCATTTGTGCTGAACCATCTCCAGATGTTGCATTGCAGATAATAGACAAATTTAAAGCAGATGTGGAGGTAGAAAAGGTTAAAGTCGGCGCAGAGGTGGGAATAGAACACCAAGTTGTCCAGCTTGCCAAAAGGAGCCAGACGATCATGTTTTTAAGGGAGTCCCTTTACAGGCTCTGTGAATTGTCTCTTAATTTTCAATTTGGACCCGAGAAGGTAAAAGAACTCTATGATAAGGTGATAGATGCGGCAGTCAAAATGGCAGAGGCAGAACTGAAGGATTCCCAGCGGTTAAAAATAGAGGCAGAAACCAGGATGCTTGAGGTGAAAAAACAACTGGAGACATGGGAACAAAAAATTGACCTCATCATTTCATATGTTCAGGAAGACGGAAAGGTTAATGAAAAAAGGCTCAGAGAACTTACTGAAAATACAGGGCTTGAAGAAGCATTTAAGAAATTCTATGGGCGGGATATTGAGGAATTTAAAAAAGCACTTAAAGAAAGGTATATAGCCAATGTTGATGCATTAGCAAAAAATATTAAAAGATAATCATGGAGGGTAAGATGGCTTATATCGTAATTGATATCTTTTCTGATAAAGATAAAGCAGAAATAAGGGCAGAGACATACAGAAAGACAGGCAGAAAAGTCGAGATTAAGACTGTAAGGGGAATAACAGTGAATGATTGCACTGTGGATCCATGTATCGCAAAACATGACCAGGATGGTAATCCCCTATACGTGGTGCTGGCTGAAGGTTAAACAATCTGTAAGTAAAATTCGTTATATTAAAGGAGGGCCCCTATGAAAAAAATACTTTTGCTTTTCTTTCTTTTATGTTTTTTAACTTGTCAGCCATTAAGTCATGCGGAAGAAATACCTAATAAACAGAAATCTGGCGAACCTTCAGGATCGCTCCCTCTAAACCCCTTTAAGTTGAAAAAAACCAGAATTGTCCCCGGAACCACCTTCAAGATAGAAGTGGACAAAGAAATTTTCAACAAGGAAAAAGATAAGGTGTCACTAAGCCTGATATACAAGATTGAAAAATATAGAAGTGAAAAAAGAATTGCTATAAAAAACACTTATCTAGAACAGGAAAAAGACAGGTTATTTATTGAAGCTGCTTTGCCTGAATTCAGGGATATTGAGGATATTAAGACTCAGTCTCAATGGAGAGGGATGCTCTCAACTTATATGAGTTACATTGAGATGAGATATGAAAACGCAGATGGAAGGGTAGACATTTTCCCATTTACTATAATGATCCCGAGTGTAAAATGGGCATATATATGGGGGGTTGTCGTTGTAATATTGTCTTTTCTCATTATATCATGGCTTAAGCCCGAACCCTTTAAAAAACAACGTGGTTTTAAAGACATAAGTAAGGAGGAATGGGAGAAAATACCCAGGCTGAAGAGATTCTTTCTCTATCCACTGAATTTTGCAATAACCCCGATAGGTACATACAGCATTTCCCTTACCCAAATACTTATATGGACATATGTAACAATTTTTGGCCTTGTTTATGTGTATTGGCTCACGGGAAGCTTTCTTGATATTACATCACAGGTTTTGATGCTCCTTGGCATTGGTGGAGGCACAGCAATAGGAGCAAAGATAAATGCGGTATCTAAATTATACGAAGTGCCTCCTAAATATCTGAATCTTGTGGAAAAGAAAAGGATACCGAAACTAAGGGATATCATATCAACTGGGGGCCATCCAAATATCTACAAATTCCAGATGCTTGTATTTACCCTTCTTACTGCGTATATAGTTGTGGTGGAGATTGCCAAGAAATATTCATTTCCACAAATCCCCGATAGCCTGGTCGTATTGATGGGTATAAGCAGTGCAGTATATATCGGTAACGAAGTAATTCAGGAGAATGTGTGGGAGAAGATAAAGAAGAAGATAGAAGAGATTGAAAAGCACGCAAAAGATAAAGGCATATCCCTTGATACCACCGAGAATGTTGAAAGGCTGGGTATCCCTGAAGTAGATGAACTGAGGAATATCCTCGAAGGTATTTATTCTTGAAGGGAAGCCTGTCTTGATTTTTGACACCCCACACACGGAAAGGAACATATGTGCGGGCATGAAAATGGGCGGTTCTATTTTTAGGGGTAACCCGATGATTACTGATTCAGACAAAAGTGCATTAAAAACTACTTTAAAAGCCCAAAGGAATTGCTTTTGGGGTACGGAAGTTGATGGTTTGGGGAGTTTGTGGCATTTAAGGATTTCATCAGCCACATCGTAGCCCAAAGGGAGATGGGGATTGTCTATGCGATGGTGAATGAGGCAGCGGAATGATTAAATGCAAATGGAAATAGGTAAGAAAGAAAGATGAAATGGCAAAGAAGCTGATATATCAATTTGACCTCTGTATTTTCATCTTGATAAACTAAGCTATATAAGGAGGTAAGAAACATGCCAAAAACTATTGCAAAAGCTACAGGCCCCGCTCATGTCAGCACAAAGATGCATCGCTACTTGAAAAAACAGGGGCACAGCAATGTTTCGTTAAAGGACATCCAGCGGAGCCTGTCAAATATCGGCGTTTCGCTCTCCAAAAGGGTTATTGAGGAGAGGGAAAAGCGATAGCTGATGCCCTTTTTCATAGACACGAGTGCGCTTTTCAAGAGATACCAGCCTGAGCAGGGATCAGACATCGTTTGCAAGATACTCGAAGAGGCCAATCAGCCTGTATTCATATCTTCTTTGAGCGTCATCGAAGTCATCTCAAATCTCAAGAGGCTTTTTGAAGTCGACAAGATAACCACAGAAGAGCAGTTCCATCAGCAACGTTTATTCTTTTATCAGGACATTAATACCCTTGGTATTACGGTTTTGGATATGTCTGCCGAAGATATTATCAAGGCTGAAAACCTTATTCTTAAAAGGTATATGAAGCCACTCGACAGTATTCAGTTGGCTATAGCTTTGAATTTACAAAAAGATGACCTCACATTTGTTTCATCTGACCAGAGATTGTGTAAGATTGCTGAATCTGAAGGTCTTATGACTTTAAACCCATAGTCTAAATATAAATTGGGAATACCTTATGAGGCTTATGCATCAGAATTTTTAGAGGCTGAAAATGAAGCCAGAGCTATCTTCCTTTCCGAAAACAAAAACTTCTGACCTGATTTCCTCTTTACACAAGGTATGTATTAAATGCTCACACTGTGTCATTCCGAGCCCTTCGCTTACTGTCATTCAGAGCGGAGCGAGGAATCTCATTGAGATCCTTCGGGCATTGCCCTCAGGATGACTGCTGTACAGTCAGATTGCCACGTCGCTCCGCTCCTCGCAATGACATGTTGAAAGGCTTGCGTAATTCGGGTTAAATAATATATATTTCTATAATTAATCATTTTTTATAATTTACGGAAATGAAATATTTGGAATTTAAAAATGCGGTTAAAGAGTTTCCTATCATTTCATTAACCCATATCTCTAATATTAATAAGAAACCTCAAACTCTTAAAGTTCAGTTGAGTGGATGGCAGAAGAAAGGGTTGGTTATTAAGCTAAAGCGAGGGCTGTATATTTTGAATGAGAGTGATAGGAAAATTGAGCCATCCAGAATCTTTTTAGCTAATGCACTATATTCACCATCTTATGTGAGCACAACCTATGCTTTTGGCTACTATGATTTAATCCCTGAAAAGGTAGAGGACGTAACATCTATTACCACAAAAAAGACCGCTAAATTTACTAATACTTTTGGCACTTTTATTTATCAGCACCTGAAAACTAATCTATTCTTTGGCCTTAAAGAGATAAAAGATGAGAATGGATTTCCCGTGCTTATTGCAGAGCCAGAAAAGGCGATGCTCGATTTTATTTACCTGAATCTACAAGATTTTAAAGGCAAAGAGAAAGATGTCTTTAGCCTTTCTTACAGGTTTCAAAATTTAAATATACTAAAAAAGAAAAAGCTTAATGATTTTGCCAAAAGATATGAAAGTAAGGAGATTTTTGATGTGGTAAAGAATTTATTGAGTTTTATAAAAGAAGAGAGATAATTCTATGCTGGATTTAATTAAGAAAAGTATTTCAAGTGTTTCTACCCATGAAGCAAAGACTCACATAACAAGGGAGTTTTTGCAATTACTTATATTGAAGATTCTCTATGATAAGGACTATTTTAAAAATCTTGCCTTTGTTGGAGGGACTGCATTGAGATTTTTACATAATTTACGAAGGTTCTCAGAAGACCTTGATTTCTCACTTATTAATAAAAAGGGTTATAAATTTGATATTTTTTTAGAAAGAGTTGCTTATGAACTAAGAAAGGCAGGTTTTTCTTTAGACATCAAGAAAAATATAGAAGAAACTGTTCAATCAGCTATGTTTAAATTTAAGGATATTCTGTATCTTTTAGGGTTATCTAAAGAGAAGAGCCAAAAACTCTTTATTAAGCTTGAAGTGGATTCTAATCCACCTAAAGGTTGGAATACACAGCTTTCATTAGTGAGTAAACATTTTGTTTTTACTGTGACAAATTTTGACATTCCTTCTCTTTATGCTACAAAACTCCATGCCTGTTTTTTTAGAAAGTACATTAAAGGAAGAGACTTTTACGACCTTCTCTGGTATCTCGGGAAAAAGTCCATTCCCAATTTTGAACTTCTAAATAATGCCATAGAACAGACAGAACACAAAAGAATAAATTTAAATAGAGAAAACTTTAATGACTTTTTAAAGGGAAGGTTAGCCACTATTGATTTTTTGAAAGTCAAAAAAGATGTGGAGAGATTCATAGAGGACAAGAATGAACTCAAACTATTGGATAAGGATTTGATTTTGAAACTTATAGGTTGAAAAGCTATGATTCAGCAACTGATATTAAACGGAATAATTGCCGGGAGTATTTATGCCCTGATTGCCCTTGGTTTTACTATTATTTATCGAACTGTCAAGTTCTTCCACTTTGCCCATGGTGTGGTTTATACGGCTGGAGCATATTTAACGTATTCAGTCTTCAGTTATCTGTTGTCAGGTACCAGCAATCAGTTATCAGTAATCGGTTGGGGAATAGCGATTCTTATTGGAATAGTTGGTGCAGGAGTATTAGGGATATTTATTGATAGATTTATCTATCATCCTCTCCGAAGGCAGAAAGCCTCTAACCTGACTTTTCTCCTTGCATCATTCGGTGTCTTTATCTTTCTTCAAAACCTGATTCAGCTTATCTATGGAGCACAGATTCTAACAATAAGGACTGGTCCAATAAAAGAAGGTCATCAAATATTTAACGCAGTAATTACAGATATTCAAATCCTGATTCTATTCGTTAGTTGTTGGTTATTAGTTGTTCTATGGTTATTTATCCAGAGAACAAAACTTGGGAAGGCAATGAGGGCTGTCGCTGATGATCCTATAGCAGCTAACGTTGTTGGTATCAATCCTGAAAGGATAATCCTGACTTCATTTGCCATTGGATCTGCATTAGCCGGTGCTGCAGGAATACTTATCTCTTTTGAAACTAATATTGAACCAACAATGGGATTTAATGCTCTCTTAAAAGGCATAATAGCATCAATTGTTGGCGGTATCGGAAGTATTCCCGGTGCAATGTTTGGAGGATTCTTTTTAGGGATTGCTGAAAATCTTGGGATATGGAAGATTCAGGCCGGATGGAAGGACTGCATTGCCTTCGCAATCCTCATTGTCTTTTTATTACTCAGGCCAGGTGGAATTTGGGGAGTAAAGACTGAGAAAGAAAGGCTATAGGATATGGAATATCTACTGCATATTCTTGTCTTAACTGGCATCTATATTATCCTAACTCTGAGCCTTAATCTCATTGTGGGATATACAGGGCTGCCAGCGCTGGGGCATGCAGCCTTTTCCTGCATAGGGGCATATACATCAAGCCTGCTCGCATTAAATATGGGCGTAACACCCTGGATAGGTTTAGTGATAGGAGCTTCTGTAGCAGCGATATCAGGTATCGTAATAGGCTATCCAGCGGTGCGTCTAAAAGGAGATTACCTTGCCCTGGCAACCTTTGGTTTAGGAGTCATTGTATATTCTATTGTAAAAAACTGGGTGTCCCTCACAAGAGGGCCAATGGGACTTCCCGGAATACCTGGGTTTTCAGTTTTCGGTTTTCAGTTATCTGAAATTTGGTCTTATCTAATACTTGTTGCTCTATTTGTTTTTCTTACCTATTTTACTATCAGAAGGATAGTTAATTCTCCTTTTGGAAGGATATTGAGAGGAATAAGGGAAGATGAGATAGCAACTCTGGCAATGGGTAAGGATGTGGACAGATATAAAATTCTCATCTTTGTTATAGGTGCATTTTTTGCCGGCATTGCCGGAAGCCTTTATGCTCATTACATTACTTTTATTGATCCTTCAAGCTTTACAGTAATGGAGTCAATAACTATCCTTTTAATGGTTGTCTTCGGCGGAATGGGAAGTCTCTCCGGCTCTTTTATTGGAGCATCAATCCTTGTTATATTTCCTGAACTTCTAAGATTTCTTGGCATGCCCAGTTCTGTTGCTGCGCCCCTGAGGCAGATGATATACGGACTCTTATTGATAATTCTTATGCTAAAGCGACCACAGGGGATTTTAGGAAGATATAAACTCAGGTAAATGTTATGAACATTCTTCAGGTAAAAGACCTCTCAAAAGAGTTTGATGGCATCAGGGCTGTTAATAATCTTTCCTTTGAACTTAAGAAGGGCACGATTACTTCATTGATTGGGCCTAATGGTTCAGGGAAGACAACAGTTTTTAATATAATCACAGGTTTCTTGAAACCAGACAGAGGTGGTGTCTATTTTAATGGCAAAAGGATTACCTCTTTAAATCCCTGCAAGATTGCAAAGCTTGGTATAGGGAGGACTTTTCAGAATATCAGAGTCTTCCCTCAAATATCAGTCTTAGAGAATGTGATGCTTGCAACAAAATATAATAGAGGCGAGAGTCTCTTTGCAGCCCTGCTTCAGAGCAGCGAAATGAAAAGAGAAGACGGTGAGAATAGGGAGAAAGCCATTGGCTACCTGAAGCTTGTTGGCTTGCTTGAAAAGAAGGATGAATTGGCTGAAAACCTCTCACACGGCCAGCGGAAACTTCTTGAACTTGTGAGGGCATTAGCAACTGGGGCTGAGCTACTTTTATTGGATGAGCCTACCTCGGGATTATTTCCGGGCATGAAGGCTGAAATGCTTCGGGTCTTTCAGAACTTAAAAAATGAAGGGAAAACAATCTTCTTTATCGAGCACAATACGAAGACTGTTATGGGTATCTCAGATAAGGTCATAGTGCTAAACTATGGTTGGAAGATTGCTGAAGGAACATCTGAAGAAATAATGAGGAATGAAAAGGTAATCGAGGCATACTTAGGGAGAAGGAAAGTTGCTTCTTGAAGTAATAAACCTGACAGTTTATTATGGAACAGTGCAGGCCTTAAATAACATCTCACTCTTTGTTAATGAAGGGGAAATCGTAGCTTTGATAGGGCCTAATGGGTCAGGAAAGTCAACTGCCCTAAATGCAATCTGTGGGGTACTTAGATCTTTAGATGGCGAAATAAAGAGCGGGAAAATAGTATTTATGGGAGAGACCATTAATGGTATGCTTCCTCATGATCTGGTTAAAAAGGGGCTTTGTATTGTGCCTGAAGGAAGAAGGATATTTCCAACCATGACTATCTTGGAGAACCTGGAAATGGGCGGATATATCGTAAATGATAAAAAGACTATAAAAGGCACCATGGAGAAAGTATTTCACCTTTTTTCTGTCCTTAAAGAAAGACGGAAACAAAAGGCCGGGACACTTTCAAGCGGTGAGCAGCAAATGCTTGCCATTGGCAGAGCATTGATGCTTCAGCCCAAGCTATTACTTTTAGATGAACCTTCTTTAGGACTTTCTCCAAACTATGTAGAGGTCGTATTTGAGAAGACAAAAGAGATTAATAAAGATGGAACTAGTATATTATTAGTTGAGCAAAATGCAAGAATGGCACTGGAGATTTGCCATAGAGGATATGTATTCAAAATTGGCGAAATCGCTTTTGAAGACAAAGCAAAAAACCTTCTTGAAAACGATGAGGTTAGGAAATCATTTTTAGGAGAAATTTAGTGGCTCTGCAATATGAGGAAGAGATAAAAGCACTCGACTTACCAAGACGGTCTTTTTACTATTCCCAACTCAATCTCCTCTATTGCCTCTTTTGCGATAGTCCTCACATTCGCATCTTCATCATTTGTTGCTTCCCTGAGAAAGGGGAGGGAATCTCTA
>VGWZ01000027.1 GCA_016873595.1 Nitrospira sp. | reverse complement strand
TCAGAAATTCCTAACGTTATTGCAGTCTATGGCAAACACATCACCAGCAACCCTTGTGCCTGCACGGCCTGTAGCGGTGGCAACAAAACACGGGGTAGCAGTAGCCGCAGTTGTCGGTGGATTAGCTGTCGCATTAGTTATCTGAAAGTTTTGAGTGAGTGTATAAGTAAAATTTAAACCAAAGCCAGGTAATCCCACTTGCCCACCCGGCCTGAACCCAGGGAGTGCGTCCTCTATACCATTATCTGCTGCTGCCGGAGTTGCATTATAGTTAATCGTACCGCCTCCAATCGGTGCATATCTCCCATTATCTGCAAAGAACTGTTCCTCAAGGAGCCTTAAATTCTCAAGGTTTGAGTATGCCTCAGTTCTCGCTGCCCTTGTTTGTTGGCCAACGTAAGCAGGAATAGCAATAGCAGCAAGGATACCAATGATAGCGATAACGATGATAAGCTCAATTAAAGTAAAGCCTTTTTTACTCATATCTTACCCCCTTTTTTACTTTCTCCAGATTAAATCAAAAAAATCCTTTCATTAAAATAAGCAAACTTTGTACCATTCGTAATTATAGTAGTCTATTATTCTAAAAATCAAAGTATTATCAAAAAGTTATAACAATTTCTCCCTGGAAACTCTTAACAATAATATAGAAACATTTCATATACAAACCCCATCAAAAAAGTGTTTAAATGACAAAAAATGTCAATAGTTCACTCTGCTTTCATCAGTGAGGGCAAACCCCTTTGCAAATTGTAAGGGGATAAGTGATTTTCAAAAACTATAGTACCACATTACTGATCCATCCTTTGCTTTTACAGGCACATGTCTCAAGGGTATCTGCTTCTCCCAGAGGGGTCTATTTTCTTTATACCACCTGATAGTTCTTTCAAGACCATCATGTAAATTGATCTTCGGAGACCACCCGAGTAGTTTTTGTGCCTTTTCATTGTTACAAAAAAAGTGACTTGTTTCTCCTGGACGTTTGGGTAAGGCACCTATATGTAATCGTATACGATTTCCCATCATGATGTTTATCTTTTGTGCAATATCCCTAATCTTGTACTTAACTCCACTGCCTATATTTATTACCTCTCCGATTGCCTCTGGGCAACTGGCAGTAAGTAAATATGCTTCTACGATATCGTCTATATAATTAAATTCCCTCGTTTGGTCTCCCTCTGTCATCAGAAAATTCCTCCCTTCTATACAGTGTCTAATAAGTGAAGGAACAAACATATCAGTATCCTGAAATGGCCCGTATGTAAGAAATGGCCTGAGTGTAACAACAGGTAATCCCATGGTTTTATAGAGCATCTGACAAAAATAAGTTATAGCCACCTTACTGGCTGAATAAGGAGAGACAGGTATTTCTCTCTGATTCTCGCTGAATGGAGCTATCCCATCACCATATTCCTCAGAAGTGCCTGTATTAACAAAACATTCTATATTAATCTTTTCTTTCAGGACGCTCTGTAAAAGGTTCATTGTTCCCTTAATATTGATATCAATCACGGGCTCTAATAATTCAATATCTCTTGAAACGTTTCTGAGGGAAGCAAGGTGAAAGATAACCAGAGGCCTTGCTTGTCTCATACAAGAACATATCGATGGATAATCTCTCAGATCTCCACACCATACGGTAATATTTTCAAGAATATCCTGAATTCTTAATATATTACTATCCCTTCTCAATAAAACATGAACTTCAGCACCTTCATAAAGAAGCATTCTGGAGAGATGGGAACCAATAAAGCCATTAGCCCCTGTAACCAGCACAGTCTTGTCTTTGATAAAAGTTTTCATTGTTCTTCCCAGACCTTCCATGGGGCATTTCCACTTTCCCAATATTCATTAAGCAGGTTCATATCACGAAGTGTATCCATGCACTGCCAGAAACCGATGTGATGATATGCCATAAGCTCGCCATCTGTTGCCAGCCTTTCTAAAGGTTCTCTCTCTAATGTGCAGAGATCATTATCTGATAAGTATCTGAATACCCCTCGATTGAATACAAAAAAACCACCATTGATCATGCTGCTTCCCACTTGTGGTTTCTCGCCAAATTCGATAACACGATTCCCTTCTGTAATCAATTCACCAAATCTTGATGGCGGTTTTACACCAGTAATTGTAGCTAATTTTCCGTGGGATATGTGGAAATCTATTAGTCTATCTATATCCATATTCGCCACACCATCTCCATATGTAAGTAGGAAACTGCCCGTGTCTATATATTTTTCTATCCGTTTTATCCTTGCTCCTGTCATTGCCTTTAGCCCTGTATCTGCGAGGGTAACTTCCCAATCATCTTCACGATGCATATTGTGAATACGAATATTTTCGTGATTACCCAATTTTATCGTGAAATCGCAATCCCTCATTCTATAATTGAGAAAATAATCTTTAATTATTCCTCCTTTGTAGCCAAGACAGATAATAAACCTTTTATATCCGTAGAATGAGTATATCTTCATAATATGCCATAAGATAGGTTTTGTTCCGACTGGCACCATTGGCTTGGGGATAAATTCAGTCTGTTCTCTCAGTCTTGTCCCAAAACCACCTGCTAAAATGACGACTGGGATATTTTTCATTTGACATTAACCTAAACTATTTGAAAATACGTCAGACTTCCTGTCTGACATCATAAGAATCCGAATTTTTACTCTCATGTTTATATTCTTCTCTAACAACGAATATTGGCCTCTTTTTTACCTCATTATATAGTCTTCCAATATATTCACCTATCAGGCCAAGAAAGAACAATTGTAGTCCTCCCAATGCCAAAATAGGTAATAACGTAGAGGCCCAGCCTGGAATAAACTTATCAGTAAAAAGCTTGACATACAATACCCAAAAGGCACCAATAATTGTCAGAAGGGATATTAATATGCCTATGATAGATGTCAGCCTTAATGGGAAATAAGTGAATGAAACGATTCCATCAAGGCTGAGAGAAAATAATGAAATTATATTAAATTTTGATCTTCCTGCTTTTCTCTGTTCCCGTTTGTAGGGCACAACAGCATATCGTGAATCTAATTGTAAGACCATAGCCCTGATAAGACGATTTCTTTCAGGAAGGGAGTTGAACTCCTGCACTAATGATTTTGACATGAGCCTGAAGTCTCCATGGTTATAGACGA
The DNA here is from genome assembly GCA_016873595.1 of Nitrospira sp. GTDB lineage: Bacteria > Nitrospirota > Thermodesulfovibrionia > Thermodesulfovibrionales > SM23-35 > VGWZ01. Next base: position 10,625 of record VGWZ01000027.1, on the reverse strand, counting down.
TAGTGACACCCATAAGCTTCATCAACCGGTAATAGTTCTCTGAAAAAAATCTCTTGAGATAAGAATCTGAGGAACGGTCCTCACGAACACCCAAAACTAAGTCATATCCTTGCTCAAAATATGTTATCATCTCTTCAATCTTCTCAGGCGGATCCTGAAGATCTGCATCTATCGTCACAACAGCATCTCCTTTTGTATAAGAAAGACCAGCAGAGATTGAGCCCTGAAAGCCAAAGTTCCGCCTTAATGCAATAATTCGAGTATGTGGATCAGAATCAAAAATATTCTTCAAAACCTGGAGCGTGTTATCTGTTGATCCGTTATCAACATAGATCAACTCATAGTCCAGAATCTTTTCAGAAAAGAGTAATATATCCAATATCTTAGTTAATCTTTCATGGGTTATAGCCAGGACATCTTCTTCATTATGACAGGGAACAACTATAGAGAGTAACTTAACCTTTCTCATGTCTTTCCTGCTCTGGCAAAGATACTTATTCCGAGGGGGAGGTTTATTCCCAGTGATAACACTTTATTCTCAAGTCCGAGTAAATATTCTAATGTCCTGTTTACAAATATATTCACGTCATACAATTGGTCTCCTGAACTCCTATTGCCGGACAGTAGTCTCTGGAAAAGCCTCACTATAGTTACTGGAAAAAACAAACTGAAATTCCAATACGAAATTCTCTTCACCTTGAAGCCATTCTTTTGTAAAATGCTCAGCAGTCTCGACTTTGAATATCTCCGATAATGGTAATTAACTTCATCGTGTTTACTCCACAAGAAATTAAAAGCAGGCACGAATACAAGCAATTCACCCTTTGGCTTCAAAATTCTGTGCCATTCAAGAAGTGTTTTGTCTTCATCTTTCATGTGCTCGAGAATGTCAGAGGCTATAATAATATCAAACTGTTGATCCTCAAAGCCTGTCTTTTCAGCATCACGGACAAAGACATTGGTGATCCCAGTTTGTCTGCAGAGCTCTATTGCCTCGTGATCAATATCGATACCTATAAGATTTTTAAACCCTCGCATCTGTAAGAACCCTATTAATAGCCCTCCCGAGCAGCCAACCTCAAGGATATCTATATCTCTGTAAAAATGTTTTATTAATTTATAGATAATATCCCTCCGACCAAGAAACCACCAATGATATTTTTCTAATATATGATATTTTGCTGCATAGGATTTTTTCATACATTATCTTTGGTTACTCATAAAATAATTCTTATACCATTCTATCGTTTCAATAAGACCATCTTTAAGCGTGAAGAGAGGTCTCCATCCGAGCATCTCCTTTGCTTTTTTTGCCGAAAGATATTGTTCACGAATTTCACCTTTTGCTTCGTTCAATATAATAGGCTCTAAGTCAGGACGCCCCATTAAGGAAAGAATTTCATTGGTTATTTCTAAAACTGTCATGGGGGTATCATTTCCGAAGTTAAATGTCTGACCTATAATGTTGGTGTCATCCATCCTTTCTGCAAGAAGGACATACCCCTTTGCTGCATCTTTTACATAGAAATAATCTCTCACATATTTCCCATCACTCCTGATAACAGGTCTCTCGCTGTAAAAGACAGATCGAATTGTCCCAGGTATGATTCTATTAAAATTAAGATCTCCTCCGCCAAAAAGGTTGCCACATCTTGTTACACATATATGGAGCCCGTAATGATAAAAGTACATCTGTGCAACAAGATCCGCACAACTTTTAGAGACATCATAGGGACTTCTCCCCTGAAGAGGCATGTCTTCTGTATAGGGGAGTGTCTCATGCGCACCATATGCCTTATCACTGGATGCAACAATTATCTTTTTGACTTGCCTATTCCGTCTACATGCCTCTAATAAAATCCAAGTGCCTTTAATGTTCGATTCGAATGTAGAAAGGGGATTATTATTTGCTATCGGAACAATTGTCTGGGCGGCAAGGTGAAAGACAATCTCTATCTCATACTCATTGAGTATTCTTTCCATGAGATAATAATCTTCTACACTTCCAGATATAACAGTTATCTTCTCTATAAAACCCTCTCTATAAATCTTTGATTGAGGAACATGGTCCCTTACAAGACCTGTGACATTTGCACCAAGGTTTAATAATTCTTCGATAAGCCATGAACCTAAAAGTCCTGTGTAACCCGTCACAAAGACACTTTTATTCAACCACTTATTGTGTACCATGTGATGACCCCTTGAAAGTATGTTCTTCATGTTTACTCTGTTTCTGTTTTAAAGCGAGATATGCATTGCAGAAATTAGCAACAAGATCTTTTCTATCTAATTCAAGTGCTGCTTCAATCATCTTTTTTGCATCTTCATCTTTTTCTTTCATTACAAGAGCAAGGGCGAGACTTGAATAAGGTGTTGAAAAGGTTATTTTGCTTTTTACTAAAGGAGCAGTCTCAATAATAATCTCATCGTATATAAACTCTTTTGGTTTCTTAAATCTCTCAATAATTTCAGAATACTTTTCATCATTTCTTATAAAAATCTGCATAATACCGTCGAGATGAATGAGAACCCATTCATCATCCTTCAAAAGCCTTAACGTAAGAGGGAAAAGAATACCTGTATAGTCGGCAGTAGCCTCGTGGACGATAAGGTCTATTTTATATTGATCTAAAAGTTTCTTCCAGAACGGCTTATGTTCACCCGTATTGCTAAAGGGTTTTTCAGAAAAGATTTGGATTTTCCCTAACTCCTGTGGTACCAAGTCGCTCAGAGCACTTCCGAGAGCTAAATTAAATGTTTGAGCAGGATGGTCAAGTGCGTGTCTGATGGCGATGCCGTCTATTGTTGCTTCTATACTAATATATCTTGTATCTTGGAAAACCCTGTAATGTGGATAGAGTTTCCAGATTAAATAGCTTCCTCTATTGTTAGAATTAAACATCTTTGCATCAATCTGATTGCTGAGAAGAAAATTTGCAGCTTTTTCAGGATAAAACCTGTGCATGCCCATGGTAAACAAATTTTTATAATCTTTGAATCCAACGCCAATTGCAAAAACAAAAAAAATTGAAAATAAGATAAATAAAAACGGAGTGTCTTTAAATCGCCTTAAAAAGGTTTCATCCTTAACCTTAAAAAACCTGTAGTCTTTAGATAATGGTATAGCTAATGCAATAAAAAAAGGTATATACCTCACAGATGTAAAAGCTGCAACTGAGGAGAAAAAGAATAAAATAACAGTTGTTATGTTTATCGATTTCGACCTAATTATATTAAGCACAATCAAAATACTTATAAAACCAAAAAGAACCCAGAAAGAAATATTAGCAATCGCTACCTTAAAAGGGAATCTTGTCTCTTCCACAGGGCTCATATATTCTCTAACACCGTAGTAAAGCCATTTTGCATATGTATGAGACTCAAAGGTAGCAAGGAGCTGGCCATTAAAATCCGGATTTATATAAGAGAAGATTATTGCGGATAGACCTGTTAATAGAAGCATCAAAACCGATTTTGCTGTTAAAGGCTGCCCAATTGGAAGGTCAGATTTAATCTTCTTTAAAAAAAACTTTATAGTCTCTGACATTGTATAAATTAAAATGACAACTAACCCAAACACAAAACCAGCATGCATATTTGACCACAAAAGCATTAGTGGTGGAATGAAATAAAGTGGCATGACTGAATCAGGCTTTTCTCTAAATTTTTCAAGAAGTAATATAAGTATCAATGCAAAGAGAAAAGAAAAAAATTGTGGTCTATCGAGCCTATAAGGTAAAAGGATTATGGTTATCAATATAGCAATAAGTATAGAGGAGTAAAGACCCCTTTTACTTAAAACAAACCACAAAAGAAAAACAAATAAAAAGAAAGTTATTGCTCTTAATAAGACTGCCCCTGTAGGTCCAAATGTTGTATAGAGTTTAAAAAAAATAACCTGTGCAAGCCAGTACTGTGAAAGGGTAAACTTTTCTCTATCAGTCGAAACACCCTCACCATAGAAAGAGAATGGATCATCCTCAGGTATTGCTTTATGTTGATATATATACTCTCCTGTTTTAAGATGAAATGGAAAATCAACATCTATGATAGGTCCTAAAAAATTAATAAAAACAGCTATTAAAAAAAGACTAATAAGGATTTTTTCTTTCATTGCGAAATAATATTATTTCTTCGATATTTTAGTCAATAAGTGAGTAGGTTTCATTAATCAGCACTTATTATCTTTAAGTGTATTATATTACCTTTGTTATCAGATGCCACTATGGATATTTGATTACCTACCTGAGATAAAACAATCTGTCCAGGGGAAGATTCACCTAAAGAAGTCCCGAGGGACCAAAGCGAGGTTGCAGTATACCAGGGTGAAAGTTCGGGTGCATTAATTGCTGGTGGACCGGCCTGACTTCTTGCAGAGACATATGCAGAAGCAACCTTACCGAAAAGAGCAGAATTGGGCAAGTCAGTACCTCCTGTAATATCAATACTCCCATCCCAGTTTGTATCGCACTCAACATTATTAACCATTACACCAGTCTTGTTTGATGAAACAAGCCATGCCTGAATTTCTGCCTCGGCACCAATAGCAGCCCCTTTGAGAGCACCTTTTCTGCCCGTTTGCTGCATCCCTATATAGCCAGGAATTGCGGTAGCAACAAGGATACAGATGATTGCAATAACTATAAGTAGTTCTACCAGGGTAAAACCATATGAGTTTTTCTCCACAGAAAGTTTCAATTTTCTATTTAAATTAAAAAAGGCCCGGCAAAAATTAACCGGGCCTTTTAGACAAGGTTAATCAGCACTTACCATTTTTCTGTAGACCTCATTTCCGCCATTATCACGAGCTATTATACTTATCACGTTACCAGACGCGGCAGTAAAGCCGACAGCAATCTGGCCATTGGCCACAGAATTTAATCCACCAAGAGACCATAGAGAGAGAGCTGAATTCCATGGAGAAATTTCAGCAGGGTGGACTGCGGTTGAGGTATTTCTGGCACTGACATACAGACTTGCAACAAGACCTGCCATCGAAGAATTGGTATTGTCACTCGCGTCAATAACACCATTCCAGTTGGTATCACATTCTATGAGTGAAGCTCCAGGTCCTGTTTTTAATGATGAGGAGAGCCACGACTGTATGTCTGCCTCTGCTCCGCCAGAAGCCCTTGTGATGGCGCCTTTTCTACCTCTCTCCTGCATTCCAATATAGCCGGGGATTGCAATAGCTGCAAGAATACCGATAATTGCCACGACGATCAGGAGCTCAATCAGGGTGAAGCCCCTTTCATCCCTTTTCTTCATCTTATGAATCGTTTTAAACATCCTTTACCTCCTTACTTCTAATAAATTCTAAATTCTAAGCACTAAATCCTAAACAATATCCAAATTCTAATATCCCAAATCCCAAACTTACCTTTCATTACCTCCTCTTCAATTCGTCATTCCGTGCTTGACACGGAATCCAGTGTTCTTCAAATACTCTGGATTCCTGCTGGAGTTTACCCTCATGAAAATGGGGGCAGGAATGACACAAAAACCTTGTTTAGGATTTCGAATTTGGGATTTAGTGCTTTTCCCTCTTTAGTGGCATTTCTCTATGAGTCGTAGACATGTCATCCATCTTCAAGAAGCCAGTTGATGACAGAGGATTCCAAAAACCACATTAGATCATCCTCCTTAACCCTTAATTCTTCCAAAGAATTAGGATTTAAGCCCATGCCCTCCTGAAGCTCTGGGGAATCTTCAGGAATGCCACCAAAAACCATCAGCACTCATCACCTCCTTCTCACTCAGAAGACAACTTTTTAAAAAGTAAAGCAAGCCTTGTGCCAAACTTAAAATAGAGCAACAATCTCAATGTAAATTTAAAAAGCAAAAGATAAATCAATAAGTTATAAAATTCGATTCTCGATGTGTTCTGACATCTGACCATTGACACTGGAGCCTTTGCATACCAATCACGGTCACATTAGTGACAAAAAATGTCAGTTTATTTGATTCAGCTTATTTTTGACTTCTCCAACTCCCTTACCCTTTGCTCAAGTTCTCCATATGTAAGTTTATAGAGCGTAAGAACGTCGTGCTTCATCTCCGTAGCATGTCTTACTAATAAGACCATAAGTAAAGTCACATTCCTGAAACTGTTCTGTCATGCTGGCTCTTGTCCCTGCTTGTCAGGGATCAGTCCAGCATCTTTCTTCACGATTCTCTACGAGTCGTAGACCGAACCGATCCCCGACTATGCGGGGACAAGAGTCGGAAGGATTCCAGACAAGCTGGAATGACAGTCAATGCGGCTTAACTTATGAACTCCTTAGTATGTACTCAGACTCAAACCTGCCGAATTTTTCACCGAGCATCACATGCCCTTCTGCAATCAATCTCATATCACTTCTGATAGCCTCAACTTCCACAAACACCTTCTGCAGAAACTTGTCAATTGACTCGCCTCTCTTTTCGACATCATCCATTCTTTTTCCAATTCCATCCATCCTCTTTTCAAGCCCATCCATCCTGGTATCAATATGTCCTTTTAGTGCTGAAAGCTGCTCTTTAAAAAATTTTTCATCTATCATAAAGCCTCTTTTCTGGTTCTTCAGGCTTTTGTGTGGGTATCCCCATTTATTTCCCCTCCCTTGATGGGAGGGGTTAGCTGTCCACCATCAACTTCTATTACTATCTGTTTCTCAAAACAGACAAAATCTACAATATGGTTGCCAAGTGGTTGTTGGGGGAGGGGGAGTTTATTGACTCTGAGTTAATGCCAATCTGAATTGTTTATCATTCCACTCAATTCCCTGAAGAACCTACTTACTGCTATTCCCAGCTTGTGATGTCTTTATTCTCGCCTTCTCCACCAGGTGAACCATCAGCCCCATAAGATATAAGGTCGTAATCTCCATGATTTCCTGGAGACTGATACACGTAGGGCCTTCCCCATGTGTCATTGGGCACTGCCTTCTTTAAATAAGGTCCGTCCCAATTTGGTGCCCCGGGATCAACCATGAGTGCATTCAACCCCTCTGCAGTAGTAGGGTATCTGCCAGTATCAAGCCTGAACTGATCAAGTGCCTGTCCAAGAAGCTCTATCTGTGCCTTTGCCGCAGCTTGTTTACCCTTTCCAACCTTGGGGATTAATCTCGGAAAAACAAGAGCTGCTAACATACCGATAATGACCATAACAACAAGGAGCTCAACGAGGGTAAAGCCACTTTTGTTTCTGTAATATTTCTTCTTTTCTCTATTCTTCATCCGTTCCTCCTGATTTAATCATGATGCACGATGCATGATTCATGATTCATGATACACGATGAACATCTATAACGGCTTTTCTAAAATTGAATAATTTGGCACATAGTTCCTCATAATCATACAACAATTTTTCAAAAATGTTCTTTTTAAGAGAGTCAGTTTCATGAAGTATTTCTAAGTGAACTTAAACTGCAAGTTCCTTTGCCAATACAAATATCTCAAGGTTCTTATATGATTGAGAGTTCTTCATACTCTCACATGCATCTTGTATCTTGCATCTTGTATCATGGTATCACAGGCTACAAAATGTCGTCAATTAATCCCTTTCCCCCGTTGTCCGTAATTGTCACCCTGAACTCGTTTCAGGGTCTTTTTTATGAGATGCTGAAATACCCTGAATCAAGTTCAGGGCAGCATGACATTTTCTATAGGCATTTTGGGGTTTACCAATACTCACCCCAGATGGTAAAATCTCTTCATTACTGAAATGAATTCAGCACAGGCTTATGGGATATAAAAGTATTAAAAACTGGCCTGAAGGCGAGAGACCAAGGGAAAGACTGCTTAAATACGGCGCTCATAATCTATCAGAGGCGCAACTTCTCGCGATAATACTCAGGACAGGAGGCGGAGGCAAAAGCGCCATTGACCTTGCAATAGAGATATTGAACTCATTCGGAGACCTGAATAAAGTCGAAAATGCTTCTCCCGGAGAATTTACTGCTTTCAAAGGCATGGGAAAAGCAAAGGTCGCTCAACTCAAGGCTGCCTTTGAACTTGGGAAAAGATTGATTGAGAAACCCTATGAAAAAGGACCTGTGTTCTCATCAGGCCATGACGTATATTCATACTACTTCAGCAGTTTTAAGAATCTCAGGAAAGAGGTCTTCTGGTGTGCAATGCTTGATGCAAAAAACAGAATATTGAGAGACTGCCGCATTTCTGAAGGAACTCTCACTCATTCATTGATACACCCTCGTGAGGCATTCAGGGAAGCGATAAAAGAATCCGCAGCATCTGTTATCTTTATTCACAATCACCCAAGCGGAGATCCGAGTCCGAGCCGTGAAGACATTTTGATAACAGAGCGACTTGTGAGTGTGGGTGAGATAATTGGTATCAAGGTTCTTGACCATGTCATTATTGGAGATGGAAAATATACAAGTATGATGGAGAAAGGATACATAAAGAATTAGACTGAATAGTGCAGACATTGTTCAAAAATTTATTTACTAAGGAGTTTATAAGTATGGCCACATGATCGTCATTCCCGCGAAAGCGGGAATCCAGAGAAATACTGGATTCCGTGTCAAGCACGGAATGACAAATTTGTACTGGATGTGGTTTTACTTATGGTCTTATTAGTAACTGCATTATAAGGAGGATCATATGTCAACTATTAAACGAGCAGTTATAAGTGTTTCAAACAAAAAAGGCATTGTGGAGTTTGCAAAGGCGCTCAACTCTACGGGTATCGAGATACTTTCAACCGGCGGAACAGCAAAGACTTTAAGGGAAGCAGGCATCACTGTAAAAGACGTATCCGAATATACAGGGTTCCCCGAGATGCTCGATGGAAGAGTAAAGACCCTTCATCCAAAAATTCATGGTGGCTTACTCTCAAGAAGGAACAATCCTAAAGATATGGAGGAAATAAAGAAGCACGGGATCAGTACGATAGATATGGTAGTCGTAAACTTATATCCATTTGAAGAGACGATCTCAAAGCCAGGTGTTACCTTTGATGAAGCCATAGAGAACATCGACATAGGTGGACCTACAATGCTCCGTTCAGCTTCAAAAAACTTTCAGGATGTTGCTGTCATAGTCGATCCATCAGATTATGATAAAATTATAAAGGAGATGAAGAACCTTAATGGTGATTTGAGTTATGGGACGAGGTTAGAACTTGCAAAAAAGGTTTTCAGGCATACGTCGAGATACGATGCAATAATTGCAGAATACTTAACGAAAACAACAGAAGAAAAGAAATAGTGAAAGTCAAAATTAAGTTTACATCCCCCTCACCCTAACCCTCTCCCGCAAGGGGAGAGGGAATTCACTTTTAAGTTCCCCTCCCTTGATGGGAGGGGATATAGGGGAGGGTGAATTATGTAAATGTATTTAAGTCCTTCACTATAAATCGCAGCAGAGGTTATTTGAAAGATGAAAGTCCTTGTTATTGGTGGTGGCGGGAGAGAACATGCAATTGTATGGAAGCTGTCCCAGAGCCGTCACGTGAACAGGATTTACTGCTGTCCTGGAAACGCAGGCATAGCTGAGATTGCGGAATGCATAGAGGTGAGTCCCCTTAACTTTGATGCACTCATTGATTTTGTAAAATATGAATGGGTAGATTTAACGATCGTTGGATCTGAAGAACCTCTCTCAAAAGGAATTGTCGATACATTTAAAAAAGAGGGGTGCAGGATATTTGGTCCAAAAAGGGCTGCTGCACAGCTTGGAACGAGCAAGGCCTTTGCAAAAGACCTTATGAGGCTTTATCGAATTCCGACACCTGAATATAAAGTATTTACTTCATACCTCCATGCAGAGGATTATGTAAGACTAAAGGGTACCCCAATAGTAATAAAGGTAGACGGACTTGTAGAAGATAAGGGTATATTTTTAGCATCCACAATGGAAGAAGCAATAGAAGCCCTCAGGCTTATTATGAAAGACAGGGCTTTTGGTGATGCAGGGAAACGGGTAATCATAGAAGAGAATATTAAAGGTGAAGAAGTGTCTTTTATGATATTTACTGATGGAAGCACCTTTGCGCCCCTTGCAACATCAAAGAAACATCATTACATGTTTGATGGTGAGAGAGGCCCGTACACAGCAGGTATGGGAGCTTATAGCCCCGCCCCCGTTATTACAAAAGAGCTCAGGACTGCTATAATTGAAGAAATAATGCGCCCTGCAGTAAAGGCATTAAATTCACAAGGTACAAAATACAATGGTATTCTCTATGCAGAACTTGTGATAGATAAAGGCAAACCTTACGTTTTTGAATTTAACTGCTGTTTTGGATACCCAGAAACACAAACAGTCCTCCCAAGACTCAAAACAGACCTCATGGATATCACATTAGCAATTACAGATGAAAGATTATCCGACATTACTGTAGAGTGGAAGAAAGAGTCATCGGTATGCGTTATAGTATCTTCAGAGGACTACCCTGACAAATTCCAAAAGGGCGTTATAATAACAGGGCTTGAAAAAGTAAAAGAGATGAAGGATGTAGTAGTATTTCATGAAGGAACAACATTCCGCAATAAGAGCATTGTGACCTCAGGTGGCAGAGTTTTCGGCGTCACAGCAACAGGAGACAATATAAAAGATGCGAGGGGAAAAGCATATAACGCAGTAGAAAAAATCCACTTTGATGGAATGCATTACAGAAA
>VGWZ01000026.1 GCA_016873595.1 Nitrospira sp. | reverse complement strand
TCTTGTTCACAAATGCAATTATACGAACTTTAATTGCGTCTATACTCCCAATTTGGCAGTGTAGACGCAATGCGGATATACCAACTCTGGGTGAAGTCCCAGAGATTCCCTTTGCCTCTTTGATGTGTATCAACATACCCTTGCTGTCTATGTCTTCCCGTTTCAGCCTGACGACTTCCCCAACTCTGAGGCCAGCAGAATAAATAAGCATCAGGATTGCCCTGTGTTTGATATTATCAATAGATGAGAGGATTTTTGCAACTTCTTCTTTACTTAAAACAACTGGTAGCTTTTTATCCTTGCGAGGTCTCTTTATTTCATATAAAAACTTCCTCTTTAGCATTATTCCGTAATAAAACTTCAGGGCGTTGATTGCCTGATTTAAGGTAGATGTAGCAGCTTGTTTTTCCTCTACCAAGTAAAGAAGATAGTCCTTTATGTCAGAATCGCTCACATCAGAGGGAGATTTTTTGATGAAATTAAGGAAATCCCTGTTATAATAGACGTACCCCTTAACGGTTTTGTAGCTGTATTTTCTGGAAATAAGTTCTCTTCTGAGGTCTTCAAATCCCCTCTTACCCCCCTTTAGCAAAGGGGGGTAAGGGGGGATTGTTGTAATGACTCTTATTGGATTACTTCTCCGCCTGAGGCGGATCGCAAGGACTCCTTAAAAGTAATGGTTTGGTTTTTACGGGTTAATTATTGATTAAACCCCTTGTATTGTCAAGAAATATTACAAAAAGGTAAAAGTACTAAAACTCATTAAAATATCAAAATTAGGGGAGGGTAAATAAGGGCAAGCCAAAGACACGAATATGGTATTATTAACCATGAAATTTTCCCCGGAGAAGCTCAAAAGAAAAATACTCAGGGACAAGTACAACTCTCTTGTCTTTGAAAAGGGAAGGGGGAGGGAATTATACCTTGTTGGAGGCTTTGTCAGGGACATTTTGAGGGGTATACGTTCAAAAGACAGGGATTATATTGTAAGCGGAGACATTAGAAGCTTTGCGAAGGAAATAAGAAAGATTACCGGAGGCACCATCGTTGAGCTCAGAAAAGAGCACATGATAAGGATTGCCTTAAAAAATGGTACAACCCTTGATTTCTCAAAACCTATGGGAACCCTTGAAGAAGATCTGTCAAAGAGGGACTTTACCATTAATGCAATCGCCTGGTCTCCATCAAGCGGGATTATAGACCCTTATCACGGGATTGAAGATATCCAGAAGAGGAGAATACATTTATTGGCTAAAGAAAACCTGATTGCTGACCCTTTACGAATGCTCAGGGCATACAGGTTTGCAGCAGAACTCAATGGTTATATAGAAAAAAGGACAAGGAATTCACTAAAAATGTTTAATAATATGATAAATGAGACCTCCTCTGAAAGAATAACTTTAGAACTTTTCAATTTGTTAAACCTGAAACATTCAGCAAAGTACCTTCAAATGGCACTTTCAGATGATTTACTCACTGATATTATATCTATTAATTACAGTCAGTTAGATAGAAACATTAAAGATATTTTTAAACTTGAACAAATAAATAAAAAGTTTTCTTTAAAAATTCAAGTGCTACTTAAGAAAATATTTTCTCAAATCCTTATTTATAAAGGATTACTCTGTCTTGAGATTTTACTCAATAAGAAAGATTCTTTAACACCACAGGCAATTTCGAAGATTAAGATGAGTAATAAGATAATAAAAAGGATAGAGCTGGCTTATAAGGGTATCAGGAAGTCCAAAGAAAAGGAGCCTGATAAATTATTTGATCTCTTTTTAGTCTCAAAAGAAGCTGCAATGGATGTACTAATCATTACAGGTAAATGTGATCTCTTAAAGGACTACGATAGGTTCAGGAGAATATGGAAAAGGGGGTTATTAAGCTCTGAAGAGATTATAAAGGTTACAGAAGTAAAGACAGGCCCTCGTATAGGGATAATGATAAACGAGATCAAGAGGGCCCAATTTGAAGGGAGAATAAAGACAAAGAAAGATGCAATTAGATTACTTATTTCTATTATTTGACATAATATATCTTATCAGACATATTATACAAACAAAAATTGTTAATAAACTGTTATTAACTATGTTGAAAAGGGATTCCGTCTTTTGAAATTTATATGTTTCACCATACATGAATAGGTTTTAGGCATATGAAAAATTACGATAAATGAATATCTTATAGTGTATCTATCAGGTCTCCTCGCATCAAATTTCCTTCTATCTTAGCAGCCTTAACTCTGACAAGGGTTTTATTAGGGTATCCATTTGAGCTCATCTTTACTTTAAGGTAGTTGCTTGATGTGCCAATTGATATTCCATCAGAGCCCTTCTCTTCTATAACAACCTCAAGGTTCTTATAGAGTTGAGAGATCATGTAGTCCATCTTCTTCTTTGAATTTATTGATTTCAACTCATTTATCCGCTCTTTTTTGATAGAAGAACTGCACTGGTGAGCCATTTTAAAAGCTCTTGTTCCTGGTCTTGGTGAGAAAGGAAATATATGAATATATGCAAGTGGCAGATACTCAAGCATTTTCTTTGTATCAAGAAACACTTTATCGCTTTCACCTGGAAACCCTACGATTACATCTGTTCCAATAGCGAAATCAGGTACTTTTTGAATGATATTTTCTATAGTTCTCACAAAATCTTCAGATGTATACATTCTGTTCATTTGCTTCAAAATAGTGTCATTCCCGCTTTGTAATGGTAAATGAATATGTCTGCATAACCTTTGATCTTGAAGTAACTCAACAAGTTCATTATCTACCTCTTTACTCTCAATCGAACTTAGTCTTATCCTTTGAATTTTTGTTTCTTTTAAAATAGTTGTGATGAGCTCTGAAAGTTTAGTCTTAGGTGCGAGATCGTATCCATAGGAGCCAAGATGGATTCCGGTGAGAACTATTTCGCTGAATTTAGAAGCCGCGATTTCTTTAACCTGTTCCAAAACTTTAGAAGTATTAAGACTCCTTGATCTTCCTCTTGCCATTGGAACAACACAATAGGAACATGAAAAATTACAACCATCCTGCACCTTAATATAAGGTCGTGATTTACTGCTATGACTGAAAGTCATACTTTCAGTATTATTCGATAACATATTAATAATATTTAATTTATCATTATTATTAATAATGCAGTTAACGCCTTCGATTCTTTTTATTTCATCCGGTCTGAGTTGTGAATAGCAGCCAGTAACGATAACCTTCGCACCTGTTCTCACAGCCCTCCTGATGAGTTGCCTTGACTGGTAATCACTTTTTGACGTTACAGAACAGGTATTGACTATACAATAATCAGGATGTTCAGATAATCCTACTACAGACCATCCACGTTCACTGAGATTACCTTCTATAATGTTGCTTTCAGATTGGTTGACCCTGCAACCGAGTGTGAGAACTGAGACCTTCACCTCAAAATGCCTTTACACTTTTTTGTCATTTCGGCTTGTCCGAAATCCTTCCGACATTTGAAGAAAGATTCTCTACGAGTCGTAGACCAGACAAGCTGGAATGACGAGTTCGGGTATAATGTTTAGCATAGAATAATTTTCATTCTCTTCTTTGTGACGACAGGTCGATATGACCGTTTCATTTTGTAATCGGTCTTCCCTCAAGAGAATGTTTTCTTCCCTTTGTTACTTCAACATTTATTAGAGTGCCTTTTTCTCCTGAACTTGTTTCAGGATCAACTTTAGGAATATTCACTATTTTGTTCGTCCTCGTTCTTCCAGTAAGTTTTTCCTTGTCTGTCTCACTCTCTCCCTCTATGAGTATTGCCTGTGTCGTTCCCTCAAGAGATCTGTTCTTTCTCTCTGTTATCTCCTCCTGAACCTCCAATATGTGTTGCAGCCTTTCAGATTTTACTTCTTCTGGCAAATGGCTTCCCATTTCAGCAGCTCTTGTACCCGGTCTTGAAGAAAATTTAAATGAAAATATCCCATCGAATTCTATTTGTTTTAATGCCTTTACTGTATGGAGATGGTCATCTTCTGTCTCACCGGGGAAGCCAGCAATAATGTCTGAGGTTATTGCAATACCCTGAACCTTATCTCTCAACCGTAAAACCTTTTTTATGTAGTCTTCATATGTATAACCTCTGTTCATAAGCCTTAACACATTATTCGAGCCTGACTGCAACGGAAGATGAATATGCTCACATACCCTGGGGAGTTCAGCTATTGCATATATAAGCTCATCAGACAAATCTCTCGGATGTGATGTTACAAACCTTATCCTCTCAATACCCCCTACTCTGTCAATTTTTATTAAAAGCTCGGGAAAATTAATATCACTCCTATAAGAATTGACATTCTGACCAAGAAGGGTTACTTCTTTATATCCTCTGTGAGCGAGTTCTTTTGTCTCAGCGCATATATTCTCACTTGGCCTTGAACGTTCTCTCCCTCTTGTATAGGGCACTACACAATAACTGCAGAAATTGTTGCAGCCGTACATTATCGTAACCCATGCCTTTACTTCATCTGCTCTTTTCACTGGAAGATCATTTTTTGCTATCTCAGGATTATCTTCTAAGGCGAGTGTGAGGTTCTTTTTTGAGATCATATCGTGAAGCATGTGTATATTCTGCGGACCGAATATAAAGTCAACATAAGGTGCTTTTGTGAATACACTTCTTCCCTCATGCTGTGCGATACATCCTGCAACTGCTACTTTCAACTCCGGCCTTCTTTTCTTATACAATTTTGTCTTTCCGAGTTCGCTGTAAAACTTCTGTTCAGGCTTCTTCCTTATTCCACACGTATTGAATATAATCAGGTCTGCCTTACGCGGATCATCTGTTTCTAAATATCCGTCTTTCTGAAGAACACCGAGCATCTTCTCGGAGTCATGAACATTCATCTGACAACCAAAGGTTCGTATATACACTTTTTTCATCATTTTTACAATGTAACATTAATGATCAGTTTCTGACAAGAAGAGCCACAATTCAAGAATAAAAATCAACCCTACGATATGAGAAATTGAAAAAGGCGAACTCTCATGGTATCTGTTTCCTTGAAATCTCAGGTCTCTTAATTCTATTATATAAACATGGTTGGATCATTACTGAGAATGGTCTTCGGGACTAAAAACGAGCGAGAGATAAAAAGACTCTGGCCTCTTGTCGAACAGGTCAACTCTTTAGAGACACAGATAGCAAACCTTTCAGACACACAGATTAAAGACAAAACTGAAGAATTTAAGAGGCGTCTTGAGACAGGTGAAACTCTTGAAGATATACTGCCAGATGCTTTCGCAGTAGTACGTGAAGTATCGAGGCGACGACTAAAGATGCGGCATTTTGATGTTCAGATCCTTGGCGGTATCGTCCTTCATGAGGGCAGGATCGCAGAGATGAAGACAGGTGAAGGGAAGACCCTCGTTGCAACCCTCCCCGTCTGTTTGAACGCACTTGAAGGAAAAGGCGTTCATGTTGTCACTGTGAATGATTATCTTGCAAAAAGGGATACCCAGTGGATGGGACCAATATACAACTTTTTTGGCTTCAGCGTTGGGGTAATACAACATGATAGCTCTTTCATCTATGATCCGTCATATTCTTCCACAGACAAGAGACTGGAATTTCTCAGGCCATGTTCAAGACAAGAGGCCTATTTAGCTGACATCACCTATGGAACAAACAATGAATTTGGATTTGATTATCTCAGAGATAATATGAAATACGATCTATCTGATTACTGTCAGAGGGAATTAAATTATGCAATCGTTGACGAGGTTGACAGTATTCTTATAGATGAGGCAAGAACACCACTCATCATATCAGGCCCTTCAGAAGAATCCACGGATAAATATTACAAAATAAATAAGATTATTCCGAGACTTCAAAAAGACAGTGATTACACGATTGATGAAAAGGTTAAGTCTGCTATTCTTACTGAAGAAGGAAACATCAAGGTAGAAAGATTGCTCGGCGCAGGTAACCTTTACGATCCATCAAACATCGAACTTGTGCACCATGTTCTGCAAGCTCTTAAAGCATACACGCTTTTTAAAAAGGATGTTGATTATGTTGTCAAAGACGGTAATGTGATTATTGTAGATGAATTTACCGGCAGGCTCATGCCAGGGAGGCGCTGGTCAGACGGACTTCACCAGGCAGTGGAAGCAAAAGAAGATGTAAAAATTGAAAGTGAGAACCAGACTCTTGCTACAATCACCTTTCAGAACTATTTCAGGATGTACAAGAAGCTTGCGGGAATGACAGGAACAGCAGATACAGAAGCAGAAGAATTTGCAAAGATTTATAACCTTGAAGTGATGGTAATACCAACGAATGAACCAATGATAAGGTTAGACCATCCTGATGTGATTTATAAGACAGAGAAAGGGAAATTTAATGCGGTCTTAAAAGAAATTGAAGAACTTCATACAAAAGGCCAGCCTGTCCTTGTGGGCACTATTTCGATAGAGAAATCTGAAGTATTGAGCCATATGTTAAAGAAGAAAGGTATCCCGCACTCTGTACTCAACGCAAAGTATCATGAAAGTGAGGCAGAGATAATTGCACAGACAGGGAGAAGTAGTGCTATTACAATAGCGACAAATATGGCGGGTAGAGGAACGGATATAATACTTGGAGGTAATCCTAAAGGCCTTGCCAGAGAATTACTACGGGACAAAAAAGATTATACAGAAGATGAGTGGAAGCATGCTTTTTCAAAGGCTGAGGATATCTGGAAGAAAGACAGAGAAAAAGTAGTATCCCTTGGAGGTGTTCACATCCTCGGCACAGAGAGGCATGAGGCAAGAAGAATAGACAATCAATTAAGAGGCCGTTCAGGAAGGCAGGGAGACCCTGGTTCTTCAAGATTTTATCTTTCACTTGAAGATGACCTTATGAGAATCTTTGGCTCTGACAGGTTATCAGGTCTTATGGGAAAACTTGGCATGGATGAAGATATGCCCATAGAAAATAAGATGGTCACAAAAGCCATAGAGAATGCACAGAAGCGTGTTGAAGCACATAACTTTGATATAAGGAAACACCTCCTTGAATATGATGATGTCATGAACAAGCAAAGGTCAGAGATATATTCCTTCAGAAAAGAGATACTCCAGGGTGAAAACCTCAAGGATCGCGTTTTCAGTATGATAGATGAGACTGTTGATGAGTTACTGAGCATTTACTGCACTGAAGAAAAACACATGGAAGAATGGGACCTCAAAGGGCTTAGAGACGCGGTCTATGGCATATTTTCCTTCGTGCCTCCTGTTACATCTTCAAATTTAAGCACGTTACGGGAAACACTCTCTTCAGATATCAGGAATGCATATGAAAAGAAGGAATCAGAAATCGGCAGCGAAATGATGAGATACATCGAAAAAGTAATCGTTCTTCAGGTCGTTGACACTCAGTGGAAAGAGCATTTGCTTGCAATTGATTACCTGAAGGAAGGCATTGGACTCAGAGGCTATGGTCAGAGAGAGCCACTTGTAGAATATAAAAAAGAAGCATTTAACATGTTTGTAGACATGACAGACAGGATTTCCACCGAGGTTCTCAGCAGACTCTTTAAAATACAGATTCAAAAACAGGAAGCTCTTAAAAGAGAGACTTCAAGACAGGCAAGATTAAACTATAACAGAGGTGAAGGCTCTGCTGCGGTTCAAACAGTAAGACGCACGAAAAAAGTAGGAAGAAACGATCCGTGCCCCTGTGGAAGCGGGAAAAAATTTAAGAAATGCTGTGGTGTAAATGCCTAAAATATATTTTATAGGGAGCAGCACACTCAAAAAAGAATATGCGAATGCCCTGATTTTACAAGGCCATACTATTACCAAGTTCAAATCTTTAGATACAGCCTTACCGAAATTAAATAAAAAAGCTGACCTCCTCATTATAGATAAAGAACAAAATATCGAACCCTCTTTTAAAGAATTGCTTAAGCTCACGAAAAACATACCAAAGATTCTTATCTTAGACAGTAGTTTATTGAGAGGATATATCCCTTGGTTAAACGAACCCCTCATTTACCCCATCTGCACACCAACGGTAAAGGAGTTCGGGTATCTTGTCAACAGGCTTCTTAAGGTTAAAGAAATACTTCTCGAAAATGACAAATTAAAAAATGATCTCTCTACAGTACATCATGAACTGAATTTTTATGAAGAAGTGACCAAAACCCTGACCTCATCCTCAGATCTCAACGACATCCTCACTGCCATAATGAAAAAAGCAAAAGATATCGCAAAGGCAGAGACATGGTCTGTGTTTTTAGTAGACCATGAAACAGGTGAATTGGTATTCGAAAAAAAGGATGCGAAGAAAACAAGAAATATTCAGCGACTCAGACTCAAGATTGGTGAAGGCATTTCGGGATGGGTTGCAGAAAAAGGTGTACCTATTATCGTGCAAGACGTCTCACGAGACGAACGTTTTCTTAAAAAGATAGAAGGTGCTATCAATCCCAGGATAAAATCACTTATGTGTATTCCTATAAAGAGCAGAGGACAACTCCTTGGGGTTCTCGATATCGTCAATAAAACAACAGGTGGACCTTTTACAAAGGAAGATCTTGGCCTGTTGATGAAGCTTGTCGACCACACAGCAATTGCGATAGAAAGAGCATCTCTTTATCAGAAGATGGAAGAACTTGCGATCACAGATGACCTTACAAAACTTTTCAATATGAGATATCTCAACAGAACTATTGAGATGGAGATCCAGCGCTCAAATAGATATCATACTTCTGTCTCTCTTATATTTATGGATATTGATTACTTCAAACATATCAATGACCGTCATGGTCATCTTGTAGGGAGTAAAGTTCTTGTTGAAATGGCCCAGCTCCTTATAAAAAGTCTAAGAACAATTGATATTGTTGCACGATACGGAGGAGATGAGTTTGTGATTGTCCTTCCTCAGACAGCGCCTGACGCTGCTGCACGGATTGCAGAGAGGATAAGAAAGTCAGTCGAGCGTTATGTGTTTCTTAAAAAAGAAGGATACTCTCTTAAGATGACCGCAAGTTTTGGGGTTGCCTCATATCCAGAAAGTGCGAAATCTAAAGAGGACCTCATAAGGCTCGCAGATGAGGCAATGTACAACGTCAAGTATCATACAAGAAACGATGTGTATGTTCTCATGTAAAAGCTATGGCACTGTTTAATTATGCAACAAAAGAGACAACTGTTAAAGTAGTGTATTATGGTCCCGGACTTAGCGGAAAAACAACAAATCTTCAATACCTCCATTCCAGGCTTAGCCCGATGAAGAGAGGAAAACTTTTATCTCTTGCAACAGAGGCTGACAGAACACTCTTCTTCGACTTACTGCCTGTGGATATAGGGAAAATAAGAGATTTTTCTCTACGGTTCCAGCTTTACACAGTACCCGGACAGGTCAGGTATAACGCAACAAGGAGACTTGTTTTAAAAGGTGCTGATGCAGTTATTTTTGTCGCAGACTCACAACGGGAGATGAGAGAACAGAACATTGAAAGCCTGAATAATATGCACGAAAATCTCATTGCTAATAATATTAACCCTGATGATATCCCTCTGCTTTTCCAATACAATAAGAGGGACCTTCCGAATATCTTATCTATTGATGAATTGAACAACGATCTGAATGAAAACGGGAAATATGAATATATAGAGGCAGTAGCTATTGACGGTTCGGGAGTAGAAGATTCTCTTCGCCATATCACCAAACTTGCAATTGACGACATTGAAAAAAAGCAGAGTTCGAAACTTCAGCCTATCGAGGAAGTTTTTGAAACCACTATAGAATCAGGACCAGAGCCAATAATCGAATCATCAATGTATGAATATCCTGAGATAGAACAAACTATCTATAGACCTATAGAGGCAAAAGAGGTACCTATTCAAAAAACTAGCGAGAAAGAGACTCCGCTTCCAAGGGAAGTTGTGGTGAAGGAAGTCAGAGAGGTACCTGTCATTCCAGAAGAGAAACTGGATTTGATAATAAGTAGCCTCAATGAGATAGTGCATAACCTCACAGAGATTAAAAATACACTTAAAGATGCAAAAAAAGAGCAGAAAGAAACAAATGTTCTTCTCAGAGATATGCGGAATTATTTCGACAAAATGAAAGCGAAAAAAAGTTGGTTTAGATTTTAGTTACGCAGTAAGTATTTCAAGGGTTATCAGTTCAAGCGCTTTCAAAGGATCTGCATGTTTGAGGATGCTCCTCCCCATGACAAGATAATCAGCTCCTTCTCTTATAGCCTCTTTAGGCGTCATGGTTCTCTTCTGATCATCAGGTGGTGTCCATGAGGGTCTAATACCAGGAGTTATTATGAGAAATCCTCTTCCACAATGGTTCCTTATTATTGCAGCCTCTCTCGCAGATGCGATCACACCATCAAGGCCAGCCTTAAGGGCAAGTGTAGAGAGATGCCTTACATGCGTCCTCAAACTATACTGGATTCCAAGTTCATCTCTGAGAATCTCCTTTGAGATGCTTGTGAGCACTGTTACACCAAGAATCTTCGGTCTATCCAGATTTTCCTTAAGACATGTCTCGATAACATTGTCTCTGCACCTTCTCATCATCTCCACTCCGCCAGATGTATGGATGTTAAACATATGTACTCCGAGCCTTGTTGCAGCAATGGCTGCTTTTGAGACAGTATTTGGAATATCATGAAATTTCAGGTCAAGAAATACCTTTCTGCCTTTTTTATTTATATCTTCAATTATCTTTGGGCCTGAGGTTACAAAAAGCTCGATACCAACTTTAAAGATTCCTACATAATCTTTAAATTTATCTACAAGCTCAATTGCATGAGCATGCTCAGATACATCGAGAGCAAGTATCAATTTTTCGCTTGCAGTCATTAGTTTCCTCAATCAATACTATTATGTTTTCATGATGTCATTCTGGCTTGCCCAGAATCCTTCTTGGTTCGCGCAGAAAGATTCTCTACGAGTCGTAGACCCGACAAGCGGGAATGACGGTCAGAATATTTATTTTAGCTTAGCCAGAGTTATCCCCTTCTGTGCCTGATACTTTCCTGCCTTATCCGCATATGATTTCTCACATATTTCTGAGCCTTCTAAAAAAAGCAGTTGTGCGATACCTTCATGTGCATATATCTTCACGGGAAGGGGTGCTGTATTTGATATCTCTATTGTCACATATCCTTCCCATTCAGGTTCAAGCGGCGTGACATTTATCACGATGCCACATCGTGCATAGGTCGACTTTCCAAGACATATCACGATAATTTCCCTTGGAATCCTGAAATATTCCACAGAACGACCAAGTGCGAAAGAGTGAGGCGGAATAATACATATATTTCCTTTAACATCAATAAAATTTTTCGGATCCAATGCCTTTGGGTCAATAACAGTGTTCTGTAGGTAAGTGAATAGTTTAAATTCATCAGCAATCCTCATATCATATCCATAGGAGCTCACACCATATGAAATAACACCCTTCTTAATCTGTTCCTTGTGAAATGGCTTTATCATTCCTTTTGCAGCCATCTTTTTTATCCAGCGGTCATTCTTCAGCATTGAGAGATCCCCTTTTTTGATGAAGATTACCACAAAGGGATTACACTTGACAAGCCCATATTACTTATCATTTTGCATCCTATTTACCTTGACTATAATTGGTTATTTTTGTTAATCTACTGAAATTTTTTACAGGAGTTCTCATGGAAAAGAAGCTTAGTACAAAGAAAGTGAAAAAGCCTAAAGTAGAAAAGATAACAACGAAAAGTCCAATGTCCAAAAAAACAACAAATCAAAAACAAAAGACAAAAATAGTCAAATCCCTTACACTCAGAGAGAAAAAAATACAAGAGATAAAGAAACGCCTTATAGCTCAGAAAGATGCACTCCTTTCCGAAGCTGAGGAAGCGCTTAATGAGCTTCCTGGACAGACAATATTCCCTGACATTGGTGACCAGGCATCAGCTGAAACAGACAGAAATTTCATGCTGAGATTAAGAGGAAGAGAGCAAAGGTTGTTAAAGAAAATTGAAAATGCTGTAGACAGGATAGAACACGGGATATTCGGCATATGTGAGAAGTGCGGAGAAGAGATCGATTTAAAAAGACTTGATGCAAGGCCTGTGACCACTATGTGCATAGATTGCAAGACGCAACAAGAAGAAGAGGAAAAGCTGAAGGAATTGTAGCGTTACTCTTTGATCTTTACACTAAATCTGTCTCTTAAATTATCACCCATTATATTACAACAAACCGCGGTTATTGCAATCATCAATCCCGGGAAAAATACCATCCATGGGGCTGAAGATATATAAGCCCTATTCGCACTTATCATTGATCCCCATGTTGCGGTAGGCGGCTGTGCACCTAATCCCAAAAAGCTCAATGAAGCCTCAGTCAATATATACCCTCCAAGTTTTAACCCCATCATTACAAGTGTCAGTGAAATGCACTGGGGCATGAGATGCACAAACACTATCCTGATGTTGCTGCATCCCAATGACCTTGCAGCTTCCACAAATGGCGCTTCCCGCAAGGTCAAAATATATCCCCTTATAAGTCGTGCAAACGAGGCCCATCCGACTGCAGCAATCGCGACCATTACAGTATAAATACCAGGGGGAAGGATAATTGAGACACCTATTGCAAGAAGGAATGAAGGGAAAGAAAGTATCAAGTCAACCATGGCCATAATTGCTATGTCAATCTTTCCTCCGAAATACCCTGAACAGAGACCGACAATAAGGCCTATCCCCATAGATAGAAATGCAGCGATAAGAGCAACACTTATCGAAATCCTGCCACCATAAAGTACTCTCGAAAAAATATCTCTACCCTTATTGTCAGTACCGAAAAAATGTTTTGAACTCGGTGGTTCTTTTATCGTATCAAGGTCTATCTTATCAGGATCATAATGCGAAATGAGGGGTGCAAAAAGAGAAAATAACAAAATGACAACCAATAGAGCTATAGAAATCTTACCTGCTTTTTTCATGCAATCGTATCCTCGGGTCAAGGTAATGATAAACGATATCAACAACTGTGTTGATGAGCACAAAAATAAGCGTGCCTGTTATTATACATCCCATTACTACAGGATAGTCCCTCTTTATTATTCCTTCCATGGTGAATCTTCCGATACCATCCCAACCGAATATTGTCTCTGTGAGTACTGCACCATTAAGATAACTTCCGAAATCAAGTCCTATCACGGTCACAATGGGAATAAGTGCATTCTTAAAGACGTGGATAGTAGTTAATTTAAACTCTGCTATTCCTTTTGATCTCGCTGCAGTCACGAAAGGTAGATCAAAGATTTCTATGAGTGTACTCCTTGTAACCCTTGCCAGTGTTGCAAGGGCAGGTAGAGAAAGTGTTATCGAAGGGAGGATAAGGAACTTTATGTCACCGGTACCAGATGGAGGGAAAATTTTGAGTGTAAGGCTGAAGAACAGCATGATTAAAAGTCCGCTCCAGAATACCGGGAGGCTCAGACCTGTCACAGATATTGATGTGATAATTCTGTCTGCAATGCTCTCTCTCCTATATGCAGAGATGAAACCTAAAAGCAAGCCAACAGGGATAGCAATAATCATAGCGCCTGATGCGAGTTTCAGAGTATGTGGGAATTTCAAAAGGAGGTCGTCAAATACTTTTCTATTCGTATAGTATGAACGTCCGAATTCTCCCTGCAGCAGAAGTTTTATATATCCAAAATATTGCCTGAGGACATCTTTATCAGCACCAATCTCATTTCTTATTCTCTCAATAACCTCGGGTTGTGCCCGCTCTCCTACCATACTCAGTACAGGGTCACCAGGAAGAGCTTTTGTAAGGATAAATGTGAGCAATGTGATACCGAATAGCAGTGGAATAAGCAAAATTAGTTTTTTTACCAGATA
>VGWZ01000025.1 GCA_016873595.1 Nitrospira sp. | reverse complement strand
TCCATAGCCGTTACGAGATAATAATACTTCCATATTTGTCTTTCTTCAGTTCCAGAATTCTGCATATTTCTTATCAATTCTTTTTGTGCCCGTACCATGAAGAATCATCCAGTGAATATTCAGTTATTGGCCGTAATCCTCTGCCTGCATATTCAAGTGTTTTAAATAAATAACCCATGAACGATCCCGAATAGCGATAGCAACGCACACAGCCCTCAATACGCTTTTGAATTAAATACTCATATCCCTTCCAACGAGAAATTTTGGGGGAGTGTTCGATCCACTCATCAATAGTAAACCTGACCAACTTGATAATTTCCTGTTCGGCTGCCACATTTCCTTTTTGAGCAATTCTTACTAACGCAATACTAATAATATCCCGTATAGAATTATTATCTTTATCAGCCGGAGTCAGAAAGGTATAGAGTTTCCCATCGTATTTATGAAGAATCATTTTAACCTCGGCCTTACTCTGATACAGTTTGATTCCGTTACACCGGGATGTAATCCATTTTTTTTGAAATTTACGATCCAAACCACGGGTGATCCTGTCCCAGTCTATGCCGCCGCTTTCCCTTCTGATGCTTTTCTGAAAAAAGCGATAAATATGAGGAGCATATCCTCGTATCCAAGAACTATTGAATATCGAGGGTTGTTTCTTTATCAGTAGTCTGTTTATGGTTTTAACAGCAGAATCAAAGTCCATGGTATTTATTTTACCCTGACAAAAGAGTATGCAACCTCCGCCACAAGAAAGCGAGAACCTTGGTCATTAGCGCTGCAAAAGTTATGCATAAATATATCTTACTCCGATCTGTACATACATTCTGCTACATATGCATGCAGAACGACGTCCAAATGGAAATTTCAAGGGGTATAGACATCAAAATTAGAAAAAGCATTTCTCCCTCTTACCAACAAATGTGATATAAAAATAAGAAAAGGGTGTAGGCAGGAGAGCTGACTTCTCCCTGGGCCTCTGAGCCCTTACTTTAGTTTGTTCCCTGCCTCCTCAAACCATGATAAGTTGATTGGGTCTCTGAACCCTTGTTACGCGAGAGGATTGGTTTGGAGGCATGCCCTGCCTGATCCTGAAATAGCAGGAGGAGGTAATTTATGGGTAAGCTCTATGTAGGGATAGACGTTTCAAAGGACAGGTCATCTGCCAATGGGATTGATGACCACGGCAAGAGTCGTTTTGATATCTCCTTTGACATGGATAGTGCCGGGTTTGCTGAACTTCTGAAGTCTATTGAGGCAAACAGCGATAGCTATGAAAATGTTGTGGTAGCGATGGAATCCACTGCATGTTATCACATCAATCTGTATTCCTTTCTTTCGGCAAAAGGTATTGAGACAGTTATTATCAACCCTCTGTTGATCACAAATTTCTCTAAGCTTTCACTCAGGAAGGCGAAGACAGACAAGAAGGACGCAAGCACTATAGCCCAATTTATCCTTGCACATCAGGATTCAGTAACGCAGCTTGCTGTCACTCAGGATCTGCAGGATATCAGAGATATGGCAAGGGAGCGGGAATCCCTGTGCCATCAGATATCTGCCACAAAGGTAGAGATACGGAGGCTTCTCCACATAACATTCCCGGAACTGGAGTCTATGTGCAATCCCTTTACAAAGGTAATGCTGCATTTCATACAGCGATTTCCTTCTGCACGTCTTGTGACTGTGGCAAAGCCAAATATTATCGCAAAGACATTAAAGGAAAAACCTTGCAGTTGCCGGATAAGGTTCACACCTTCAGAAATCATAAAAATTGCACGAGAATCAATTGCAACGGTGAGTCCAGGGAAGGAGATAATACTGTCGGGGAAGATTGATACACTTCTCCATCTTCAGAAGCGGCGTGATGAGCTCAGCAAGTCCCTAATCAAGTATTGCGAGTCATCCATCATAGAGGATCTCAAGATTGTCACCTCTATAGTTGGCATTGGCAATAATACCGCAACCACATTTCTGGCAGAGATAGGGCAAATCGATAATTATGCATCGCACAAGAACCTGATAGCATTTGCGGGAATTGATCCGACAGTCTACCAGTCAGGCAAATATGAAGGTGCAAGCAAGATATCAAAAAGAGGGAATCGGCATCTTAGGAGAGTGATTTGGCTTATGACAATGAGAGTAATCAATCATAATCCAACATTTAGGAAATACTTTTTAAAGAAAAGAAACGAAGGACAGCCATTTAAGAAGGCTGTCTTTGCAACAGCTCATAAGCTCATGCGAGTCATCTTTGCAATGTTGTCGAATAGAACTTATTTTCAGGAGGAGTGTTTGTAGTTGACTAAAGTCGACAGGGAAGAAACATCATCCAAAATTTTGAATATACATGCTGCCAAACACTCTGACAATCTTTAAAAGAATGATAATTTTTCGAAAGAAATATGTAATAACATTTAGGTTCCGAACATTTATATAAAAGGATTTTTGGACGTGAAATTGCATAGGTAAATTGTTTTCATAGCAAGCATAGTCTTTATATTTAAGGATTGTCCTAAACAGCGACTGCTTCAACCAGCTTCCAAGCATCGGATTTGTGTGAAGCCTGCCATAAATCATATGCCTGCTGAAGGTTAAGCCACAATTCAGGGGTTGTCTTGAACGCCTTTGAGAGACGCAGAGCCATATCCGGCGTTATGCCGCCTCGCTCATTTACAATTTTCGAGAGGGTTTTTCTCGTCACCCCCAGAGTTAATGCGAGTTCTGAAACTGTCAGCGACAAAGGCTCCATATAGTGCCTTTTTAAAATGCCTCCCGGATGAGTCGGGGGCCTCTTTCTTGTTCTCATCCTTTCACCTCCCTAATGATAATCGATGTAATTTACATCATATGCGTTGCCCTCTTTAAAACTGAAGACAATCCGCCAATTTCCAGAGACTTTTACTGACCATAAATCCTTCATTTTTCCTTTCAGTTTATGAAGATCGGAGCCGGGATATCTCATATCCGCTATTTCCTTTGCAGCATCAAGTCTGTCGAGAATATCCGCCAACTTCTGTGCATGTGCAACTTGTATTCCTTTCTTTATGCCATCATAGAAATAATTTTCCAGTCCCTTATGGGAAAACGTTTTTATCATCTGTTTTAGTGTAACCTCATCGGTTACATATGTCAAGATCGAAAAATATAGTGCCACCCCTGAAACAAAGAAAACCTGATTAAAAAGGGATTATCAAATTCTGAGAGAAATAAACATTATTATTAGGTTTTGCAAAAATGTGGACTACTGTGAGCATATCAAAGAATATCCGTTATCACCTCAACGTTTGTCAGTGGCTGAAACAACCACTCCTGAATCTTCTGCGCGGCCAACACTTTCCTATCTATTCAACACAAATTATAAATATCCTCAGCATGCTGCTTTTACCTGTTTTATCGGCAGTTGCTTAAAGCTTATATTTTTGATAGCATTGATTTTACAAAAGGAAAGTGGAGGAATCGTGGTAGTCATTTAAAAAGGGGAAAGACAATGCCTATGAAGTATATTTCAACGAAAACCTCAATGCTCTATGAGGAATCTACAACAGCAAAGCGATCTGCAATACTAATCTTCGGTGATGAAGTTCAAACAAGCGGCTCATCAGTCAATGGCAGGATCAAGACGAAATTTCGCAATATGCAAGGGTTTGTCGATGAAGATCATCTGGGTGATAAGCCTGCCCTCGAATTATACTTTATTGATGTAGGGCAAGGTGATTCAACCTTCATCGTGACACCAAGCCGCAAAAAAATTCTTATTGACGGCGGCATCAACAACCGGGCATTTGGTTTTCTTGCCTGGAAATATCGCTTTGATAAAGATGGTCCTCCTGTTGATATTGATCTCCTGGTCCTCAGCCATGCTGATGAAGACCATATCAAAGGACTGATACCGATAATTCAGCATCCCAAGGTTAATGTACGCAGAATAATCCATAATGGCATTGCTACATTTAAGGAAGGTGCGTTCAAGACAGAATTGGGCGATCTGGATCCGGGCAATAAATATTTAGTGACCATGCATGATACAGTGAATGATCTGAACGGCCTTCAATTAGATGAAACCTTTGAGGTATGGAAACAGGCCGTCCTTGATGAAGGTATGTCTTACAATGCTGTATCAAGTAAAACAGGTTATATCGATATCGGAGACCCCGATATAGCAATTGAAGTCCTTGGTCCATGTCCCGATATTTATAAAAATAGGCCTGCACTTTACTGGCTTAAGGACGCATCCAAAACCATCAATGGCAATTCAGTAATTCTGCGTCTGACCTATGGCCATGTTTCGATCCTTTTTACCGGCGACGTAAATACTGAGGGCTCCAAAATTCTCCTTAATGATCCGAAAATCAAGGCTAATTTAAGCGCCCATATATATAAGGCGCCTCATCACGGAAGCCATGATTTCTACCGCACTTTTCTTGAAGTGGTAAGACCTCAGGTCTCCGTGATTTCCTCAGGTGACGAACCAGATCACGGTCATCCAAGGGCAGTCTGCATCGGGGCTTTAGGTCAACTTTCCCGTTCGAGTAAGCCTTTAGTTTTCTCTACAGAAATCGCTGCAACATTTGTCGAAGCAAAGGAAAAAGAAGATAAAAAGGAAAGTAGTAGTGAAAAGGGGCTGGAGACCCTTGATGCTCGAACTCGAGATGCAAATTTGCTGGGAAGGATTTATTTCAAAAGACGTTTGCATGGCATGATTAATGTCAGGACAGATGGACAGGAGATATATGCTGCCAGGAGAGTCGCAGCCGGTTACTGGTGGGAATCATATGGTCCAATAACTCCAGCACCATGAAGTAAGTCGACGGGACAATCAACTACAAGTCTCAAATCTTGAACACTGAAAAGCTTTTTCCAGACTTTTTCCATATATTTTGTATAACTTAAAAAGGTGGTTAGATGCAACCAACTGGCCGGTTTAGGAAGGATGTACTATGATTGTTAAGACAGGACAGTGGGGTAATAGTATTGGGTTAGAATTCCTCATGAGCTTGCCAAGAAAAGGGGCATTGGTATAAATACCTTTGTTGAAATTCGATGAGACCGGTGATATGTTATTATTAAGCCCATGTTGAGTTCATTAACTTTTAAGATTGGATATATAACAAGCATATTGCTGTTAAAATTGTAGGTAAAGGGAAACTGAAAGTCTGAAGATACTGGAGATGGAATAATGGGCAGAGTGCATATTGAAATCCCAAAAGAAAGAATAGTCGAATTTTGCCAAAAATGGGAAATACGTGAGTTCTCATTTTTCGGCTCTGTGCTCAAAGAAGACTTCGGCCCTGACAGTGACATTGATGTACTTGTGACGTTCGATGAAAGCACGAGACATACGTTATTTGACCTGGTTCACATGGAGGAAGAACTAAAAGAAATATTCGGGCGTGATGTGGACGTAGTGAGCCGGCGAGGCATTGAATCGAGCAGAAATTATATAAGAAAGAATGCGATTCTGAGTTCTGCAATGGTAGTTTATGCAGCGTGACCATGATTCCTACTTGATCTATTGGAAGCTCAGGATTGTTGAGTTGATGTATTATTATATAGCAGCAGTAGATTGGAGGGCATTATAATGGCGATAACCCAAGCTCAAATAGAAAAAATAACATCCTTAGCAAAATCTTATGGTGCAAATAGATTAATTCTTTTTGGTAGCGCCTTAGAAGACCCGGAAGGGGCAAAAGACCTCGATATAGCCTGTGATGGTGTACAAGGGTGGAAGCTTTTTGAACTGGCGGCCAAGCTCGAAGAAGAACTGCATATCCCCCTCGATCTAATACCTTTAAGCCCGTCTAATCGTTTCACAAAGTACATTGAAAGCAAGGGCAAGGTTTTACTATGACGACTGATATCTTCGCACCGAAATAATTATCGGTAAGGCATGTGGGTCAGGCTGGTTTAATGCTTAAGATGTGTCAAATTCTGTCTGAAAATTATAAATTAAATTCAATTTTTAAACAATTCAACCCAGCCAACTTTGTATGATCGGGTCCCCTTCTGGAGGTGGAAGGCACGATATGATTGTAGCTTTAGGCCATAAGTGATGAGCTCGCTCAATCTGGGGTTCAATATCAATTAGTAGCACGGATTTTATTTTTTGTCCCGCAGTTTGCAATAGGTTTAAAACTGCTTCATCGTAAGGGCTAAATGCAAACCCGAAAACAACTAATCGCTTAACATCTATAAGAATACGTTCAGCCAAATCCCAAACAAATTTTAAAGATTCTGGTGGATGTTTTTCGGGAGTTGGAGCAACGATTAAAGCATTCCCTGTTATTGCGCGTCTTCCGTCTGTGTAGTAACCATTTTCATCCCATGAAATACTACCATGGATTTTTGCTAAGTTAACTTTTCCTTTAAGTGTAACGGGATTTCTCCATTGCGAAACAGGGTAAGGTCCTCTTCCTATAAGTTTTTGATTTAAGATACCGTAATTGAATCCTTTTGTTCCGAGTATATATTCAACAAGCAGATCATAATTTGTAGTAATTATGCCTGATAATGTAGGTGTAAAAAATCGCTGAAGAAAGTTCCTTGCCTTCATAACACCTTGAATTTCTAATTTTCGATGCTCATCAATCATTAACACATGTCTGCGCCACCGCCCTGAGTGGAATTCTTTCCAAATAAATGGTTCTGAAAGTCTACGACCAAGATACCATAATACGGCTTCTTTTTCTTTCTGGTTGAAATTCAGCGCATCGGCGATGAACTGCTCAGCTTGCCCATCAGGATGTGTTTTATCCCAAGTTTCTTTAAGGGATTTAATTATATCAAGCTTTCGAGCATCACTCGATCCCCATATATCGATTTTAAAATCAAATAATTCTCTTGCAACTGGCAACCCTACTGTCCACTTTGAAAAACCTGCTCCGAGGAATAAAATCAATTTAACTCTCCAAGATTTTTTTATTCAATATATAACATAAAGGAGCCAATAGTTTACAAGAAAAGGGGCTTGGCCGAGGCTTGCTCGAAGCGGAGCAGGCACACCGAAGTCTGTAACTCTAAGCTATTTTCACTTCAAGCCTCTTGCCCAGGGCAGAAGCAACCTTCTCAAGAGTTGACAATTTGATGTCTTCAGCATGGTTCTCGATCCGGGATATAGCAGTTTTCTTTGTCTTTAGTCTCCTGGCAAGCTCTTCCTGTGTGAGACCAGCAGACTCGCGGGCATTTTTTAGCACTACTCCGATTTTGAACTGCTCGTACCCCTCATCGTACCCTTCGGCAAAACTTCTGTCCCTCTTTTTTCTTTCATGAATATATTTCTTCAGGTCACTCATTTTTTTAACCTCCTTTTCAAATAATCCCTTCTGTAGGCCTCGGCTTTCTCTATTTCCTGCTCCGGAGTCTTCTGGGTCTTCTTAACAAAGCCGTGGGTCAGAATAACCACCGAATTCTCCTCAAAGAAGCAGAATATCCGGTAAGCATTTGAAGCAAACTGAATCCTGCATTCCCAAATCTCCTCAGTGCCTACAAGTTTTTTGAAATATGTCGACGGCACAACTTGCAGGTCTTCCAGGAGACTCAGAACCCATGCAACCTTTTGTGCAACCTTTCCGGGCAAAGAATCGAGGAAGTCCTGAACAGGACATTTCCCTTCCGCTGTCTTATAAAAGATTACCGTTTTGCCCACAGTGCTATGTTAACATCCATGTTAACATTTGTCAACCTCCATAAAGAGAGACTTTTCTATGAGTGACAAGCTTACGTGAAAAAATCGTGAAATGAACATATCAAAAAATATCAAAACACAGCAAACTATATATAAGCACAAAATCCGCTTAAAACCTTGATTGGCAAGCATTTATCCGGTATTTTCAAGCCTTTGTAAAATCCCTTTTTTAGTGTTCCTAAACCTGGTGTCGCAGGTTCAATTCCTGCAGGGGGTACCATCTTTTTTTACTCTCACACTATTTGTTTTTTAAATCCCGATTCTCGGGATTTAATTCCTACAAGGGGTACTATATTTTTCTTTCCACATAGGTCAGCTGATTAGATAGAACATATTGATGCAAGAAACAAGCTCCTTACATCTCATCTGATGAAAGTCAGATTTATAAGGTGCATTTAAAAACCTGACTCAAACCCGCACTTCAGGATTTTTCTCATCCTATTAAAATCCCTAAGAGCCTGTCAAGCTCATCGAGGGAATAATATTCAATCTCAATTTTCCCCCGTTTACCTTTATGAAATATTCTGACCTTTGTACCAAGACTTTTGATCAACTTTTCTTCAAGTGATAAAATCTGAGGATCTTTAGTTGCTTTTACCTTTAGAGGCCTGGAGACTTTTTTAGTTAACGTCTCAGTTTCTCTCACGCTAAGGCCTTTCTTGATAACCTTTCTTGCTGCCTCTATCTGG
This sequence comes from Nitrospira sp., assembly GCA_016873595.1. Classification (GTDB taxonomy): domain Bacteria; phylum Nitrospirota; class Thermodesulfovibrionia; order Thermodesulfovibrionales; family SM23-35; genus VGWZ01. Next base: position 6,138 of record VGWZ01000025.1, on the reverse strand, counting down.
TGAGCCTTCCCGTCTATTGCGAGGATCGCTTTTGCATGCCCTATACTCAGAGAACCGTTATAAATGAGAGATTTAATCTCTTCTGGCAATTTTAAAAGCCTCAGGTAGTTAGAAATTGTTGCTCTATCCTTTCCTACCCTGTCAGAAAGCTCTTCCTGTGACAGGTTGAATTCAGTAGTCAATCTTCTGAATGCCTCAGCAGTCTCGATGGGATTCAGGTCTTCCCTCTGGATGTTTTCTATAAGGGCTATTTCGAGAGAATCTTTTGAAGCGACGTTTTTTATCAGGGCAGGTATTTTTTTAAGTCCTGCAAGTGCTGCTGCACGCCATCTACGTTCACCAGTGACGAGTCTAAAGGTGCCATCTCCAACACGTGAGACTATTATAGGCTGGAGCACTCCTCTCTCTCTTATAGATGCGGCAAGCTCCTTGAGTGAATCATCTCTTATTGCCTTTCTCGGTTGATGTTCTCCTGGAAAGATACGGTCAATAGTTAAATAAATAACCTCTTCGCCCTTTTCAGGTATTAAGGCTTCAAGACCTTTGCCCAACGCCGTCTTCATTCAATATCTCCTTTGCAAGGGATAGATAACTCTGTGCTCCTCTTGATCGAACATCATATAAAATTGCTGGTTTTCCATGGCTTGGTGCCTCTGCAAGTGTCACATTTCTCGGAATTACAGTAGTATACACCTTATCACCAAAATGCTTTCTCACCTCATCAGCAACCTCACTCGATAAATTATTTCTCGCATCAAACATGGTGAGCAGTATTCCTTCGATATCGAGGTCAGGATTAAAAGAACTTCTTACGAGACGAAGTGTCCTCGTAAGAAGTCCAAGACCTTCAAGTGCATAATATTCACACTGCACAGGGATTATGACAGAGTCAGCAGCAACAAGTGCATTTAATGTGAGTAGCCCGAGTGAAGGAGGGCAGTCAATAAATATATAACGATATTTTTCTCTGACCGAGCTTATCGCATTGTACAGAACTCTCTCCCTTCCTTCTTTACCCACAAGCTCTACCTCCACACCGAGAAGGTCAATGGTGGAAGGTAAGATATTGAGATGTTCCATGGGAGTTGTTTCCAGAGTGTCACTGATCTCACATCTTCCTGCAAAAACATCATAGAGGCTTTTATCAAGGTCTTCCTTTGATACACCAAGTCCGGTTGTTGCATTTCCCTGGGGGTCAGTATCTATGAGGAGTATATCTTTCCCCGCGAGAGCAATTGATGCGGCAAGATTGATGGCAGTCGTGGTCTTTCCAACACCACCCTTCTGGTTTACTATTGTGATAACTTTTCCCATAGTTTTTGCGGGGATGAAACTCAATTATTATAACAATAATTTGTGATATAATTCCTTTAAAAGGAAGAGGTTAAAAGTCATGTTACATATTATTTTTTCAACTATTATAATTTTACTGTTGCCATTTTCTGCTATGGCAGAAGTAAGGGGGGGGTAAAACAATGGTAAAGGATATTCACTGGCTCGGGCATGATACATTTAAAATCGTTGGTGAAAAGGTTATCTACACAGACCCATTCAAGATTAAAAAGAAAGACACTGCAGATATTATCCTGATTACCCATGAACATTTTGACCACTGTTCTTCAGAAGATGTGAAAAAGATTCAAGGGACAAATACGGTAATTGTTGCAACCTCGGATTGTGCAAAAAAGTTATCAGGAAAGATAAAGTTTGTGAAGCCAGGTAATAAGATTAACGTTGAAGGCATTGAGATTGAGGCTGTGCCTGCGTATAACACAAACAAGCAGTTTCATCCAAAGGCAAATGGCTGGGTTGGGTATATATTCACAGTGAAAGGTCAGAGGATTTATATTGCGGGGGATACTGATTATATCCCTGAGATGAAGAATTTTAAGGTTGATATAGCACTTCTGCCCGTATCAGGTACGTATGTGATGACAGCAGACGAGGCTATTAAGGCTGCATTTGATATGAAGCCAAAGGTTGCAATTCCGATGCACTATGGCTCAATTGTGGGCTCAAGGAATGATGCAAAGACTTTTGCAGATGGGCTGAAAGGGAAGATTGAGGTAGTAATACTTCAAGAAGAATAGTATTGAAAATAGAGGACATAAAAGCAGGGATAAAAGGTGAAACGGGCAGAGAGATCTTTTTTTATGAGACTGTAGGTTCAACAAATACAATTGCAGCAGAGCTCGCTGAAAAAGGTGCTCAGGAAGGTACGGTAATCATTGCTGATAGCCAGGAAAAAGGCAGGGGGAGACTCGGCAGACATTGGGTATCGCCGCCTGGTGTAAACATATATATGAGTATAATCCTGAGGCCGAAGATAAAACCTAAAGATGTGACGCTTCTTACAATAATGGCTGCTGTCGGATGTACCGCTGCACTCAGAAAAGTAACAGGACTCAACGTTACGATAAAGTGGCCGAATGATCTGATACTCTATGATAAGAAGTTAGGAGGAATTCTTGCAGAGGTAAAGACTGCCCCTAAAGAAATAATCTTTGCTGTCACGGGTATAGGTATAAATGTAAATATGGATGTAAAGGCACTTCCCGATGATGTAAAGAAAATAGCAACATCAGTTAAAAATGAGACTGGCAAACTATATTCAAGGGAAGTAATCATTGCAGAAATGTTAAACGAGATTGGCCACTGGTACAAAACATTGAAAGAAATGAAAAGAGATGTGCTCCTTTCTGAGTGGCAGAAGTTGACATCAACGCTTGGAAGGGAAGTTCAAGTGCTCACAGGTAAAGAAACCTTTACAGGTTTAGCCGAATCTATAGATGATGAAGGGATGTTAAAATTAAGGCTTCCAGACGGCCTGCTGAAAAAGATAAGTACAGGGGATATCACAATAGTGAGATAGGAATTTGGCACTGTTTTAGAAATTATATACCTTTCACTATCAAAGATTGTCTTTAAGGATTGCCTTCTCTCATTTTTACTGAGAAAATTATCTCTAACCTGATGATATTACTATCTATTTATTCTATCTATGAGGATAATATTGACTATTGCTATAAATACTGATAAATGGCAGAATAATAGACAAAAAGATGAGACTTATTGCGATAGACATAGGCAACTCATTGATAAATATAGGTTATTTTACTGATAAGGAACTTTTTGTCCAAAAAATTGAAACTCATCCCGTAAAAACCCCTGGGGAATATTTTTCAATTTTCAGGGACTTTTTATCAGAAAATTCTGTAGAAAAAAGTCCCTCAGGAGTTATAATATCCTCTGTAGTCTCAGGCTATAGTGAAGTCATAAGAGAAGCAATTAAAGGGGTAATAACAGGGGATCCATTGATACTGAGCCATGAAATTAAAACAGGTCTTACATTTGACATTTCAAGGCCTGAAGAATTAGGAACAGACAGAATTGCTAACGCTGTAGCTGCATATGAGCTTTATAAATGTCCTGTGGCAGCTGTAGACTGTGGTACAGCAATAACAATAAGTGTTGTAGGAAAGGATTTGAATTACATTGGTGGTGCAATAATGCCGGGGATTGGGCTTATGAATGAATCACTTGCAAAAGGCACCTCAAAATTGTCTGAGGTTACGCTCAGCTTACCGGAATCAGCGATTGGCACCGATACAACTCAATGCATTCAATCAGGTCTTTTTTATGGTACTGCAGGTGCTATTGAAAGGCTCCTCTATGAGATAGAGAAAGAATGCGGCTTTGAACTTAAGGTTATTGTAACAGGTGGATATGGAGATATGATTTCAAAATTTTTGAGGAGAGGTCATAGTGTAAGACAACATCTTACACTTGAGGGATTAAAGATACTATATATGAGGAACAAAGATGCATGAGCTAAGAAGAGACCCCCTGCTCGGAAGATGGGTCGCAGTCCTGTCAGAATCTATGTCACCATCAGAATATGATATTCCACCAGTTAGTGGTAAGACTGAACAGAGCTGCATCCTGTGTTCTGGACGGGAAAGTGAGACTCCTTCTGAAATAGCATCAATCAGAATGAATGACACACTCCCCAATAAACCTGGATGGTGGGTAAGGGCTATCCCGAGCTTTAAACCTTTGTTTCAGGTAGAAGGAGATCTTGGAAGAAGAGGGGTAGGGATTTATGATAGGATGAATAGCGTTGGTGCAAATGAACTCATTATTGAATCTCCTGAGCATAACATAAAGCCTGAAGACATGGGTCTTGAGCAAATGGAAAGATTAATCACACTCTACAGAGATCGCCTTACTGACCTCAGTAGAGATCTCAGATTGAGGTATATACTCATATACAAAAATTCAAGAGTAGACCCGGGTGAAACATTCACCCATCCTATATCATATTTAATGGCAACACCTGTTATCCCTAAAAGGATTAAAGACGAACTTGAGAATGCGAAACAATATTACGAGTACAAGGAGAGGTGTATATTCTGTGACATTATGAGGGAGGAAATGAGGGTAGGTGACAGGATAATTCTCGAGACAAGAAATTTTATTGGCTTTTGCCCCTATGCAGGTTCGTTCCCGTTCGAGTCATGGATCATCCCGAAGAGACACAGTTGTGACTTTCGTGATATCACAACTGATGAAATCGAAGACATGGGGTTTATACTCATGTCCGTTTTAAAAAAATTGAGGGCTGTATTCAAAGAAGACCTGCCATTAAACTTTTTTCTGCATACAGCCCCAAACCAAGTGCCAAGGAGAAACTTCTGGCATACGCTCGGCGAAGACTTCCACTGGCATCTCGAGATAGTACCTAGGCTTATTAGGAGAACTGGTTTTGAATGGGGTTCAGGATTTTTCATCCTGTACACATCACCTGAAAACGCAGCAAAATATCTAAGGGAGGTAGGATAATGGAGATTAAAAAGATTCTTTTTCCAACAGATTTTTCGGAGGGTTCGTCACATGCACTCCAGTATGCCATTGATATGGCAAAACGTTATGGATCCAAGCTATACCTTATTCATGTTATCTACGACATAGCAAAGGGATCAGGTTGGCATGTCCCTCACCCGCCAATGGACAAAATGTATAAGGATTTAGAGGAAGGTGCAAAAAAGGAACTCGAAGGATATGGTCTCGATGAACTAAGCGGTCTCAAAAACGTAGAGCGTATAGTGCATAAGGGTATCCCATATGAAGAGATTGTAAAATTTGCAAATGAGAACAAGATAGACATCATCGTAATGGGTACACTCAGCAGAAAAGGCATTGAGAAAGTGCTCTTCGGAAGCACTGCTGCACAGGTTGTCCGATATGCACCATGCCCTGTCCTTACTGTGAGGATTCCAACATACAAAGGGTAGTAAGAGGGGTGGTAAGCTATGCGTGTATATATCTCTGAGAATGCATTTATTGATATTCTTATTAGTTCGGCAGAGGTATACAAAAGGGAGTGTCTTGGGTTTTTACTCGGATACAAGCTTGAGGACCGGTTTATAGTAGAGCACGCATTCAGCGTCCAGACAGCGAACAGAAGACATAAAGGTGTTGTATACAACCAGAAGAATCATAAAAAAATAGAGCAAATACTATCGAGGTTTGATAAGTTACAGATAATAGGTGACTTTCATTCTCATACACAGTTTGGTCCGACAAAGGGTCTTCCCATACCGAGTGCAGAGGACATCAAAGGAATGATTCTCGAACGTATTTATCTCATCGTTGCGATAAATAATAATGAAAAAACAATGCCATGGGGCGAAAACAGAGATGGTACAATATCAGGTTCTGTGAGTGATTTCTTCTTTAAAATATCCGCGCATTTCCTTAACGGAAATAGTTCTGTAAAAAGGGCAAAGATACACTGTCCATTCCCTCCGGGGTTCTGAAAAATTGTGCAGGATTGATGTTGAGGGATTAGTAAGAACGTTACTAATCCCTCAACACCCAACTTAGATTAACCCAAAAAATGCAGTTTAAGTAGACATACTTGTAGAGCTAAGCCTCTCAAGGTTTTTAAAGAATTATTCTATTCAACGCTAATATTTATACTGTTTTTAGTCCACCTCCTATAAATATTTTTCTGCGTCATCCAAATGCATTGCAATTATCAAAATCACGTGGAACGTATTGTTTTATACGGTGAAATAAGTATATAAGTTTTGATTTTATTCTCTGCGTAAAGACCGAAATCCGTAATACTATCTT
>VGWZ01000024.1 GCA_016873595.1 Nitrospira sp. | reverse complement strand
CGCAGTTTTCAATTTTATGGTATAACATAAAAGACATAGGTAACTCACTGAATTCAAAAAATTGAATTAATTCAATATTCCTTGTAGTCTTGCTATAGGGTTACCTATGTCTGTCATTCCCGCGGAAGCGGGAATCCAGATCCTGTCTCCAGTATCAAGTACGGTGCTGGATTCCTGCCTTCGCAGGAATGACAAAAAGAAGTAATTTTCTAATATTTTTAAATGCCCTACGATCTTGCCACAGGGTTCTTCATTGTTATAGGGATAATTTCTTTACTAATTTTCTGACAGATTCACAGGATTTCCTGAATTGGGTCTTTTCTTCTTTGGTGAGTTTTACCTCGATAATCTTTTCAATACCTTCTTTTCCGAGTATCACAGGTACACCCATATAAAGATCTTTTATACCATATTCTCCGTTAAGATATGCTGAACAGGGAAGGACACGTTTTTCATCGAGAAGGATTGATTTTATCATGTGAGATGATGCCGCAGCAGGTGCATAATATGCACTCCCTGATTTGAGTAGGGCAACTATTTCTGCACCGCCTTTTCTTGTCCTCTCTATCAATGCATCAGTTTTCTTTTTTGTGAAAAGGTCTGTTATTGGTATCCCCTTAATAGCGGTAAAATGTGAAAGAGGGACCATATCATCACCATGTCCTCCGAGCACAAGAGCTTCAATATCTTGCGGTGAAACATTAAATTCCCATGAAAGAAATGCAGTCAATCTCGAGGAATCAAGTATTCCTCCCATACCCATAACACGCTTGCAGGAAAACTCTGTTGTCTTCCATGCAAGATATGTCATCACATCCATTGGATTCGTTACAACAATAATGATTGCATTTGAAGAAGTTTTTGAAATTTCAATACATGCGATTTTGATTACCTCAGCATTGGCATGAAGAAGATCATCTCTTGACATTCCTGGTTTTCTGGGAAACCCTGCGGTAATAACGACAATGTCAGAGTTTGCGGTATCCGCATAATCATTTGTTCCTTTGATTAACGATGATGAGTTCCAGAGAGGACATGCTTCTGCAAGGTCAAGGGCTTTTCCCTGGGGTATTCCTTCTACGATATCAAAAAGGACAACATCAGCAATTCCTGATTGCACAATGAGCAGTGCGGTTGTAGCACCAACATTACCAGCACCTATTATTGATACCTTTTTTCTCATTACCGTCTCATTATAAAAGAAACAGAAAACCAATGGCAAGTAAACGATGTGAAGGAGAATCTTTCCTTAGAAGGTTTCTTCCAATGTCTCTTTTGGTAGCTGTTCAAGTTTTACCTTTGCGATTCTTTGACCTACCATTTCGATGATTTTCAATCTCTTATCTTCAATCTCAACTGTATCGCCTGTCTGTGGTATCTTCTGAAGGAATGTGACAATAAAACCACCAAGCGTTTCATATTCAGGTGATTCCGGGATATCTATAGAGTAATCTTCAGCAAGATCCCTGATACTTATTGAGGCATCTATGATCATTGAACCATCACCAAGTTGAATAACCGGGCTTTCAGTATCATATTCGTCTCTGATTTCACCGACAATCTCTTCAATGAGATCCTCCAATGTCACAAGCCCTGAAACCGCTCCATATTCATCTATTGCGATTGCCATGTGAACCCTTTTTTTCTGCATTTCTCTCAAAAGAATACTTATCTTCATTGTTTCAGGTGTGTATATCGGAGGCTTGATAATTTTTCGTATATCAACTTTACCCGTACTGGAAAGAATATTGAAAAAGTCCTTGGCATAGAGAAAACCTCTGATATCATTTATATCTTTCCCAATGACAGGGTAACGGGAAAATTTCTCCTCGGATATGATTGATTTCACTTGCTCAACAGACATAGTGATTCCGATGGTGACCATTTGAGGCGCAGGGATCATTACTTCTTTCACAAAGGTATCTGTAAATTCAAACACACTGTGGATGAGCTTCTTTTCTTCTGGTTCAAAGACTCCCTGTTCTCTGCCTTCCTCCAAAAGGAGTTTTATTTCCTCTTCAGAAATATACTCTCGTTGAGTAAATGCCTTTTTACCAAAAGGCTTTAAAAGTATATTGGTGCTCATGGTAAGTATACGGACAAGTACCGTAGCAATTTTAGAGAATTTATCAATAATCGGTGCTGTGACCATACCTAATTTTTCTGGATTTGACAGGGCTAATGATTTTGGAATCAGTTCGCCGAATATAAGAGAAAAGTATGTAATCATTGCGACAACAATACCTAGTGCGATTACCTCACTGGATGCAGAAATAATAGGTATTGGAACGTCTTTCAATAAGGGTTTGATAACCTTCACTGCAGCAGCACCTCCAACTGCAGATGCGATTGCTCCTGCGAGGGTAACCCCGATTTGAATTGTGGCAAGAAATCTGTCTGGAGTTTCTCTTAATTTATTCAAGACAATGGCGTTTTTGCTGCCTTCTTCCATTAATTGTTTAATGCGTGACCTTCTTGAGGTAACTACTGCAATTTCTGAAGCTGCAAAGAAGCCATTGATTAAGATGAAAATTGATATGAGAAGTATCTCAAGCCACATGTGCTTATTTTTTATCAGTCATGGATAACTGTGTATTGTGAAATAGTACTACCACTCTCTAAAATTATTGTATCTTTTTCAAGGTGTCAATGATTGCATCTGCTACCTGTGAAGTGGTTGCGGCAGTAGGGTCGTCAGGATTTGGTTTCATATCATAGGTAACATACCTGCCCTCTGCGATAACTGAGGCAGTCGCCTTTTCTAATCTGTCTGCTGCTTTTGTTTCACCAATATAGTTGAGCATCATAACCCCGGATAGTATCATAGCCATGGGGTTTATTTTATTCAAGCCCTTGTATTTTGGTGCACTCCCGTGTGTGGGCTCGAAGACTGCGATGTCATCTCCGATGTTTGCACCTGGTGCAAGACCGAGTCCTCCGATAAGGCCTGCAGCGAGATCAGATATGATATCACCATAGAGATTGGGAAGAACAATGACATCATAGAGCATGGGCTTCTGCACGAGCTGCATACACATATTGTCAACTATCCTGTCTTCAAACTCGATATCTGCATATTCATTTGCAATCTTCCTTGCAGTTTCAAGAAAGAGTCCGTCTGAATACTTCATTATATTTGCCTTATGTACTGCGGTTACCTTTTTCCTTTTGTTTTTTCTCGCATACTCAAATGCGAACCGTACAATCCTCTCTGTGGCATACACAGATACAGGTTTTATACTGATACCTGAATCGGATCTGATTTTCTTTCCTGTTGCATTACTAATAAAGTCTATCAGTTTTTTTGTCTCTTCTGAATCTTTTTCAAATTCGATTCCTGCATACAAGTCTTCTGTGTTTTCCCTGACGATTACGAGGTCGATGTCTTTATAGTTTGTCTTTGCACCATTAAATGTTTTACATGGCCTTAAGCAACAATAAAGGTCGAGGTTCTGTCTGAGTGCAACATTCACGCTCCTGAAGCCTGTTCCCACAGGAGTGGTGATAGGCCCTTTGAGGGCGACCTTATTCTTTGTTATAGAATCAATGACCTTTTGAGGCAAAGGGTTTCCTTCTTTTTCAAATGCCTTCTGTCCTGCCTCCTGGATTTCCCACTGGAGAGAAACACCTGTTGCTTCAATGACGCGTTGTGTGGCTTCGGAGATTTCAGGCCCTACGCCATCTCCCCGAATTAAAGTGACTGTATGCATTATAGATTTACTGTGAGTATTTTCTGAACAATATCAGGGCAGGTAGCAATGAGTTTTAGCTCATCATCTGTAAGGGGCTTCTGTGTGTGCAGATTGGCATACTGTGCGAGTTCGAGAATCCTTCTTGCCTCGTTGTCGTCGTGGAAATGGATACCGAGTTTGTCATAGACGTGCCTGAAGCCTTTAATGCCTCCATACTCACCTGTGGTGATTATCCTTCCGGTTTCGAGAAGTTCTGGTTCTCCTCTTCCCACATCCTCAGGGTCATAAAGTTCATAGTTACGTCTGTCTTTAAGAGCTCCGTCTGCGTGTATTCCTGATTCATGTGCAAATGCATTTGCACCTACTCCAGGCTGGTTTATCGGGATTGGTATATTAAATGCGTATGATGCGTATCTGCTGAGTTTCCAGGCTTTTTTAAGGTCTACATGTTCATCGAGGGGGACTTTATTTTTAAGACCGTGTGAGAAATTAAGTGCTAAGATTGTTGATACAAGGTCGCAATTGCCACAGCGTTCTCCGTAACCATTGACAGTTGTATTTATATAGGAGTCAACGCCACATTCTATGGCTCCCTGCGCCCCGGAAACAGATACCGCCTCTGCCATACCGAGGTCGTTGTGGCAGTGCATTTCTATAGGAAACCGTGTTGCAAGAGCAATTGCTTTCGTCCTTTCATAGATGGTTATGGGGTCATCTGTACCGAGAGTATCGCAATATCTGAAACGATCTGCCCCTGCTTCTCTACCCGCAAGGACGAATTCTATGAGCCTGTCAAGCTCTGTCCTCGAAGCATCTTCTGCATTTATGCCCAAGGTTTCTATCCCGAGTTCCTTTGCAGTTTTGACAGCTTCAACAAGAGAATTAACAATATCCTTAAAGGTCTTTCTCCCCTGAAATTTGCCTTGTATCATTATTTCAGATGTAGATATCGAGATATTGAGATGTTTGAGCTCAGGACAGTTTTTTAAGGAAAGCCGAACATCTTCAGGGATTGCCCTGCACCAGCCTTCGAGGTGGATTCTTTTTATCACACCAAGTTTTACAAGTTCAAGGTTTGCATTTATGTAATTGACTTCATGTTTGAGGGTTGGGAACCCTACCTCGCTTTGATAAATTCCCATCTCATCAAAATAGATGTTTAACATCGTTTTAGAAAGTTTTGGGAGGAGTATCCTGGATGTCTGGACACCATCCCTGTTTGTCACATCGATCAAATATACTTTGTTTTTCATATAAACTCTATTAACCTCTTCTAAAATTAAGAATAATTTGAATTTTTGATATTAACATAAATTGATTTAATATTACAATGACCGCAAACCCCATGGAAGCATCTAAAATTTTGTAATGTTCGCTCCAAGAGCATTTTTCAGTCTGGAATGATTGAGGATTGAATCATTAGAAAATTTAGATGCTTCCTGTGGTAAATAAAGACTGGAAAAGAAAAGATCTCTTTGTTACAATTAAGACCAGTTTTGCAGAGGAGGCAAGGATGGATTTTAAAGGTCAGGTTGCGATGGTTACCGGTGGAGGACGAGGTATTGGAAGAGCAATTGCAGAGAGGCTTGCAAAGAAAGGTGTCAATGTAGCTATTGCAGATATAAACCTGGACGCAGTAAATGAAGCTGTGGCAGCTATTACCGCACTCGGGGTTAAGTCTATAGGAATGCAACTTGATGTGTCAAACTCTGAAAGTGTGAAAAAGGCGTTCGATGATATTCGAAAAGAATTCGCTAGGATCGATATATTGATAAACAATGCAGGCATTACAAAAGATAACCTTCTCATCAGAATGAAGGAGGAAGATTGGGACTCTGTAATGGATATTAACCTAAAGAGTGTTTTCCTCTGTTCTAAGGAAGCGATAAAGGATATGTCTAAACAACGGTACGGGAGAATAGTAAATATCTCATCTGTAGCTGCATTCATGGGTAACGCGGGACAGGCGAATTATAGTGCATCAAAGGCAGGTATAGTCGGGCTCACAAAAACAATCGCAAAGGAATATGCAAGCAGAGGAATCACTGCGAATGCAATCGCCCCAGGGTTTATAAAAACTGCAATGACTGATATTCTGCCGGAAAATATAAAGGAAGAGATGATGAAGTTGATTCCTGCGGGAAGATTTGGTACAGTTGAGGATGTTGCGAATGCTGTTATTTTTCTTGCATCACCTGACTCGGATTATATAACCGGTCACGTCATCCATGTAAATGGCGGTATGTATATGTAATTTTCTGTTTTTGATTTTTGAGTTTAAATTTAAAATTTGCAATCTAAAATTTGAAATTAAAACACGGAGGTACAAATATGTTAGAAGAGAAAGTGAAAGAGATTATCTCAAAACAACTCGGTGTACGCCAGGCAGAGATTACACCCGAGTCATCTTTTGTTGAGGACTTGGGTGCTGACTCGCTGGATACAGTTGAGCTTGTTATGGCATTTGAGGAGGCATTCGGAATCGAGATACCTGACGAAGATGCAGAGAAGATCTCAAAAGTTAAAGATGCTATTGAGTATATTAATAATAAGAAATCTTCTGCATGATGGATAAAAGAAGAGTTGTTGTCACAGGGCTAGGTATTATCACGCCTCTTGGTGTGGGTGTGACACCCTCATGGGAAAATCTTGTTCAGGGCAAATCTGGTATTGGTAAGATCACATTATTTGATGCATCTCACTTTCAGACACAGATAGCCGGTGAAGTAGAAGGGTTTAACCCGGAAGAGTATATTGAGATAAAAGAGATAAAGAAAATGGACCGTTTTATCCATTTTGCAATTGCTGCAACAAAAATGGCATTGGATGATTCCAGTCTGAAGATCACGGGCAGTAACGCGGAGAAGGTAGGCGTCATTATCGGATCAGGCATAGGAGGGTTATACGCAATTGAACATTACCATAGTGTATTACTTGAGAAGGGACCAAGAAAGATATCGCCTTTTTTTATTCCGATGTTAATAATAAATCTTGCCTCTGGCCAGGTATCTATAAAGTTTGGTGCTAAAGGACCTAACTCCGCATTGACTACTGCATGCGCAACAGGAAGTCATTCAATTGGAGATGCGTTTAAAATAATCCAGCGGGGAGATGCAGATGCGATGATTGCCGGAGGGACAGAAGCAGTAATCACACCTTTAGGGGTAGCTGGATTTAATGCAATGAAGGCGCTTTCTACGAGAAACAATGAGCCTGAAAAAGCAAGTAGACCTTTTGACGTTGATAGAGACGGCTTTGTGATGGGTGAAGGTGCAGGTATTGTGATACTCGAAAGCCTTGAAAGTGCCATGGAGAGAGGTTCGAAAATATATGCAGAGATAGTCGGATACGGGATGTCCGCAGATGCATATCATATTACTACTCCTTCTCCTGGCGGTGAGGGCGCAGCAAGGTGCATGGCGATAGCATTGAGGGATGGAGGGGTTAATCCTGCTGAGGTAGATTACATAAATGCACATGGTACTTCAACAAAACATGGGGATGAACTTGAAAGTAGTGCCATTAAGATGGTATTTGGTGCTCATGCCTATAAGATCGCAATCAGTTCAACAAAATCTATGATAGGTCATTTACTCGGTGCTGCAGGAGGTGTTGAGGCAACTCTTACTATTCTTAGTGTGTATAATGATATTGTGCTCCCCACAATTAATTTAGATAATCCAGATCCTGAGTGCGACATTAACCTTGATTATGTACCACGTAAAGCAAGAAAAATGACGGTCAGTTATGCCTTATCAAACTCATTTGGATTTGGCGGAACCAATGCCTGCCTGTTGTTTAAAAAATTTACATAAGAAACTCAAATAGTCTTTTACAATAACCTATCATGACACTGTTGAAATTAGAAGATACTTTTGAGTTAGAAAACCGTCTTGGTTATTTTTTCAAAAATAAAGAGTTCCTCATAGAAGCTCTGACACACAGGTCTTTCTCCCATGAGAATTCGGAAAAATCAACGAATCATAATGAAAGGCTTGAATTCCTTGGTGATTCTGTCCTTGGATTTGTCATAGTCGAGTATCTTTATTTATCTGATAATCGGTTTGCTGAATCGAGTATGGCCAAGATCAAATCCTATCTCGTCAAGGAATCTGTACTTTCTGAGATTGCAGACTCTCTTTCTCTTGGAAAGTATCTCAGACTTGGTAAAGGCGAGGAAGCCACTGGCGGAAGAATCAAAAAATCCCTGTTAGCTGATGCGCTTGAGGCTGTTTTAGGGGCAGTTTACGTAGATGGTGGTTATGAAAGAGCGAAGGAGCTTATCTTAAGATTATTCAATGAAAAAATAAAGGCTATCATAAATTCTGGAGAATTTTATGATTTTAAAACAGAGCTCCAGGAAAGAACCCAACTTCTTTTTAATGTTCTTCCTGAATACAGGGTAATTAAACAGGAAGGTGAAGAGCATAAAAAGATTTTTACAGTTGAAGTCTTCATAGACGGGAAGCAGTTTGGCAGAGGGTCGGGAAAAAGTAAAAAAGAGGCACAGACTCTCGCTGCGAAAGAGGCTCTATCCAGATTTCACCTGCCAACTGCTTAAAAAGAGGGCAGGACCCTCTTAAAACTTTCTTTCACAACAATACCCTTTTTGTGAGCATAACCAGAGGCCATATATTTTGTTGTGTGAATTAATGCAAATTGTCCTTTTTTATTTATCACGATAACTCCTGCCTCTCCTCCTATCTTAGAAAGTCTTCTGAGCGATAACACTGCTGCGTTATGAGGTGGCATAATCTTCAAGTTCATACAGATCTCTTTTGAAAGAGAAAGCCTTATTATATTCTCTCCGATTCCACTACATGAGATAGCTCCTATTGAGTTTTCTGCATATATACCTGCTCCTATAATCGGGGTATCGCCAACCCTTCCAGGAAGCATTGCTGGGATGCCACCTGTTGATGCGCCTGCTCCGAGGTTTCCATACCTATCGAGGGCGACTGCTCCGACTGTTGAGAAATACTGTTTGAAAATTTTGACTAATTCCTTTTCCTTTTTCTTTATATTTCTCAGCTTTTCTAATGACTTTTTATCTGGCTCAGGCAACAGTTCAAGGTTATTTGAATCTGCAATCTTTCTTGCCACCATGTGGGTGAGCATTACATGAGGCGAGTCCATAATAAGCTGTGCAACCTTAATCGGGTTTCTTATTCCCTCAATGCCTATTACCGAACCAGCCTTTAAGTATTTTCCTTCCATAATAGATGCATCCAGTCTTCTCACCCCATCAAGTTGCAGGTTTCCTCCGGCACCTGCATTAAAAATTCCAGAATTCTCAAGAACCATTATTGATTCGGTTACTGCGTCTAAGACTGTTCCACCATTAGATAATATTTTATATCCTGATGAAAGAGACTCATAAAGTTTTTTCAAGGAATTTATATCAGGCATTCTCTCTCCTGCCCCTCCATGAACAACTAAGAGCATATATACCTCCTTTTGCGATTGATATAGTGTAACCGATTAACTTTTCCAAGGGAAATACCTTATATGGAAATGAACATTTTAATGGATGTTTTCTAAAGGTACTGGTTATAAAGAATTTATAGAATCCATAATTTTCTTGACGGGATACTTTCAAAAATAATAATATCCAGATAGATTTAAATTAAAAAGACAATACATGAAATAATCTGGGAGGAACAAATGAAGAGAAGAATGTCATCTTTTATGGTTTTGTTATTCATTTTAATTTTCTTTGCAAGCATATTTGTGAGAGATGCAACTGCAGATAAGATTGATGAAATAAAGGTTGAGCTTGAGAGCTATAACTGGCAAACTCGTTTATCAGCGGTAGAAAAGTTGAAAGGTATTAAAGACGAAAGAGCATTTAAACTACTTTTGGAAATTGCTGATACATCAGTGGAATACTGGCCCATTAAAATTAAGGCAATGCTGTTGCTTGGTGAGATCGGGAATCCGAAGGCAATAGAATTGTTGTTAAAAGTCTTTAATGATGCATTTCTGAACAGTGAATGTCCTTCCATAAAATCCCGTTATTTCACATAAATTTTTGCCCCCTCAGATAAGGCTCCGTCCAGACCAATCTCATTCCCCCATTCATCATAAACTTTCTTCAAAAACTCTCTATCTTTGAGTAGTCCTGCATATATAAGGGCATGTTTGACGGTCATCCCAGGTAGGATATCAACCGGTGTATCATTCACATAAACTTTCATATTATTGAATTTCTGTAATCCTCCCCTCCACAGTCGGGACTATTCTCTTCTTTTCTTTTATATATTCTATAACAACATCTCTCAACCACCTGCCTGAATCACTGTATATAACCTTTTCACCTTTCATTACACCTCCGATAATGGGGAAATCCCTCGATGCCTTTATTGCTTCTCCAAAGACTTTATAATCATCACCACCTGCTGCAAGGAAGTCATTGGTTGCAACAATGTACTCCTTAGCGGGATCTATTGGTTTATCAGCAATGAGAATCTCATTTATCCTCTCACCTGCTTTTGCAGACTTTTTATATTGAAACGAAAGACCTGATACCTGAGGGAATCTCCCTGCTCCTTCTTCTATCGCTGATACTCCATGCTCTAATGCCTCTTTAATCTGTTTTCCAGTGAGTCTGATGGCAACGATATAATTGTCAAAAGGCAAGACAGAATATACATTTTTTACTTTCACGTCACCTTTCTTGATGCTTGTTCTTATCGTGCCTCCGTTTATAATAGCAACATCAGCGCCTGATGCATGCCTCATTACATCAGCGACGATATTACCAAGATTCGTTTCCATTTTTCTTACATTCTCTCCATCAAGGTCAATATCGGCTTCACCTATTTTCTCATTTAACACGGAATCAACTTTTTGTTTGTATTTATCCACAATTTTTAGGACAACCCTGTCTTCCTTACCTGCATCTGGTTTGATTTTATCCAGGTAACCATCAAACTTTACTATCTTCCCATCTTTAACCGTGAGGTCTAAGACTCCGAGTGCCTTTGCATGTTCCCATGCCTGCACTATTAAAGTGTTCCCAACACTGACTGGTTTTTCGACTTTTGTATGCGAATGTCCACCAACAATTACGTCTATTCCTTTCACTTTTTCAGCAAGAATCCTGTCAGCATGATGTCCAATGTGAGATAAGATAATAATAATGTCAGCTTTGTTTTTTAGCTCCTTCACATATTTCTCTGCAATACTTTCTGAAGAAAGAAATTTCAGGCCCGAAATATTTCTCGGGTGTGTTGATACCGGTGTATCTTCAGTGACGATACCGATAATGGCTGCTTTAATTCCATTGAGTTCCTTTATCACAAAAGGTTTAAGCATATCGAGTCCTTCAACATTTGCCCCAAGGACAGGGAATTTTGTCTCTGAAATTCTCTTTTTCAGCACATCCTGTCCAAAATCAAATTCATGGTTTCCAATAACCATGGCATCAAATCTCATCGTATTCATTAACTCGATGACAGATTCACCCTGAGAAAGATTTGCCCAGTTATTGCTCTGTATCATGTCTCCTGCTGAAAGCAACAGGGATACTTTTTCTTTACGGAGTGAATTCACTCTGGCAGAAAGATATACAATACCTCCATACATTTCATCAGATCCAAATGGTTTATATGGTTCAGCAAATCCGTGGAAGTCATTTACATAAAGAATCCTTATCTCAGTTTGGTCAGCGTAAATGAAAGGTGCGAATATGACAAAGAATAAAATGAAGAAAAATACAATGCTTGTTTTTCTCATGCATTGCCTCCTCAATCTATTCTTTTCGACATCAGTTTCGGGCATAGCTCATTGAATGGAAAAAACCTGAAAATAATAATTCAAAATAAATTTGCTCTCTTTTTCAATATTTCGATATCAGAAATTTCAACTTCTGACATAGCGTTTACCCATCCTTTTTATAATAATTTGAACATTATGACAGCTTTGACAGCCACAGCGATTTTATTTCTCCTCAAGGTCTATAATAATAATCTCATCATCTGAAAATTTCACTATTTTACCATGATAATTGAGCATGAGTGATTTCCACTTGGAGTGACCATTTTCATCCTCCCATCTAAATATCTCATTAGCCCACTCTCTTTTAATGACAAGTTGAGGAGCAGTTACAGATATTGTCAGTATGCCTTGTTCGATCACACCGTTATTGTATTCAGCAACCTTATGCATAAAAGCTATCTTTTCAGAATTCACAAGGATAAAAGTTAACTTCGCCATTACCGCCTTCCTCTATATATTCTTACAACCATATTAGATAGAAATAAGCCTCAAAGGCAAATAAATTGATTTATTTATAGCAAAACGTAAGGACAGGAAATAGGGAAACAAGAGAAACATACATAAGCAGATAGGATAAGGTAAAATATAATGTATGAGACATGGTAATGAAAGCCTGAAGGCCGGTCATATTGAGAATTCTATAAGTAAAAAAATCGCTTTGGCCTACGATCTTCAATCACGTTATAGCAAGACCTTACTCCAAGATGAAAAAATTAAAAACCTGTTATTTCAATTGGACAAAAATATCGAAGTCACCTGGAAAGAGATGGAGTTCATTGGAGTAGTGAAGGAATGCAATGATTGCGCATTAAATGGTGGTGGAAGCTGTTGCGGGGCAGGCATGGAGAAAAATTATGACAGTATTCTCTTGTTCATTAACCTCATGTTAGGGAAAACTCTTCCCCCCGATAGTTATGATCCTAATTCGTGCTACTTCCTATCAGGACAGGGATGTGTGCTCATGGCTCGTCAGGTAATCTGTGTCAATTATCTCTGCCAGCGCATCTGTAAAAACATTCAACAAGAAAAGCTCATTCGATTACAAAAAATTGCTGGTGAGGAACTTAAAACACTCTTTTTGCTCGAGGAATATATCAAAAAGAAAATAAGACTTACCCAGAAAATTTACAAGACATAGGTCAAGAGGCGGGATATAGTATTTTCGCTCATTCTCGGTCGTATCGACCTCCGAGGTGAATTCTTTCTTCGAAAGAATTCAAGTCCGCTCAAATACTATATCCCGCCTCTTATTGATTTAATTTGTGTATAATGTATGCTGAGACTGAGTAAAAATTATTTTCTAACAGGCAGGATAAGTAATCCAAATTATTTACACAATCTCAGGCAATACATTTTCCAATTCAGAGTAATCATAAAAGCAACCATCTGGTTGAAAGCCATTATAAGATTTGCATTCAGACCTGAAAAGTATAAATTTCATCCCTGCATTTTTGGCACCAATAAGGTCTTTACGTGGATTATCACCAATATATACAGATTCTTCAGGGGTAACCCCTTGTCGTTCCATTGCAAGAGTGAACATCCGTGTATCAGGCTTTTTGAATCCAAACCTTGATGATAAAATGCTGAGTTTAAAGAATCGGTCAAGGCCAAGTATTGTTATTTCAGGTTCTGCAAACACCCACTGTGCATCAGATATTAATCCCGTTTTATACTTTTCATTTATAGACGCAAGGACGTCATAAAGCCTGGCAAAAACTCCAAAGTGCCTCATTGTCAATGACCTGAAGAGCATCGCAATGTCTACGACAATACTTTTGGAATATCTTCTGTTTCCGTATTTGTACATAATTTTGAAAAAGATTTTGTATACGTCTATTTCAGGATACATTTGTCTGCTTTGACGTAAACTTTGCTCGATCTCTCCAAAATATACTCTTTTTAATTCCTCTGGTCTTATATCAATAGAATGATATGAGAAATACCTGGAAAGTGTCTCATAAACCCAGAGGTCATTCTCATCGGTCCTTATGTCAATTAATGTCCCGTAAAGATCGAAGAATAGTGCCTTTATCATTTGAGTTTGAGACCCCATCGCAGACATTCCTTAGCCTCATACGCAAGTCGCTTCCTGTAATTCCAGTCAAGATAATCATTCCGTGCTATTCTCAATTCTGTTAATGCCATGTAAAAAGGATTTCTCAAGGTAATTTCTTTGAATGCCTTTTTGCGATTATAGGAATGTCTGGAGTAGCTTTTAAGGAAATGCCTTATAAAGGGTTCTGCGGTATAGGGATTTCCGGTTCTCCAGAGAAATGCATGTTTTAACTCTCCGCATACCATGCTCACATCGAATGAGATGTCGGTATTTTTCATACGCTCAAGGTCTATGGCAACTACATCACCCCTTTGAGTGAATATGAAATTGGTTGGAGTAGCATCTCCATGAACAATGACACTTTTTGCATTTTGAAGTAAAGTTCTGTTCAACCATTTATCCTTAAGTTTTAAATATTCCTTCCTGTCACAATCTGATAGTATTCCCTGTATATATAATTTATTTATCACTTTCTGGAAATAAGCACTCACAAAATCAAGTTCGACATTGTATGCCATTTCTGTTTTTTCGTGGAGTACATAAAGAAAAGATGCAAGCCTTGAAAGCCTTTCCATCAATAAAGTACTTTTCCCCTCATAAATCGCTCTTTTAAGGTAATAGTCGAGATCCCTTCCGTAAATAAATTCTTCTATCAAAGCAAGCCCGATTCTTTCATCTCTGGTAATAGGCCGTACAACGTAATTGGGTGAGGCATCGAATCCATAACCTCTGATTTTCTCGAGGTTATCATATTCGCCTTTTATCCTTAAAATTTGTTCCTGTTTTGTGTCATTGATTTTAAAAAATTTACCAATGACCGCAATTTTAGATTTTTCTTCTGTGTATTTATACACACTGTGTAAAGACATCCTTTTAACATGAAAAAGTGGATCCTTAATATCAGGGCATACACGCGAGTAAAGTATCTCGTAGAGAGGGTCAGAATAATCCACTTTGCCAAGGTAGTGGTTGCTCATATTAAAATTTTACCACCAGGGACAATAAATTTCATTTAA